>JARGOE010000109.1 GCA_029210015.1 Vicingaceae bacterium | reverse complement strand
CATGTATTTGCACAATCAGGATATAAAGTAAATTTAGTTGATGTATCGCAAGATGCTTTAGATAGAGCTTTGGCAACAATTTCAAAAAACTTAGACAGAATGGTAGCTAAAGAAAAGATTTCTGAAGCTGACAAAACAATTACTTTAAATAATATTTCTACTCATACTGAAATGTTAGCTGGTGTTGAATCTGTTCAGTTAGTGGTTGAAGCAGCAACTGAAAATTTAGATTTAAAATTGAAGATTTTTAAAGCGATGAATGATGCTACATCTGATGATGTTATTTTAGCAACCAATACTTCATCAATATCTATTACTGAAATTGCAGCTGTAACTAACAGACCAGATAAAGTTATTGGAATGCACTTTATGAATCCTGTTCCAGTAATGAAGTTGGTAGAAATTATCAGGGGTTATTCAACATCAGATGAGGTAACGAATACCATTATGGAATTATCTAAAAAACTAGGTAAAACTCCAACTGAGGTAAATGATTACCCTGGGTTTGTTGCTAATCGTATTTTAATGCCAATGATTAATGAAGCTATCATTACTTTGCATGAAGGGGTTGCTGGTGTTGAAGAAATTGATACAGTAATGAAGTTAGGAATGGCTCACCCAATGGGGCCTTTACAGTTGGCTGATTTTATTGGTTTGGATGTTTGTCTATCTATTCTAAATGTATTGCATGATGGTTTTGGTAATCCCAAATATGCTCCATGTCCATTACTAGTAAATATGGTGATGGCTGGTAAGAAAGGGGTTAAATCTGGAGAAGGTTTTTACTCTTGGACACATGGAACAAAAGATTTAATTGTTTCGGATCAGTTTAAATAAGAATTTTAATTTATAGAATTATTTCCCTTTAGGTTTGTACTTAAAGGGTAATTTTATTTTAGAGCTAGAGGTAAATTAATATACTCTTCATAGCACTCAAATGTTTGGTTAATAATCGTATAGTTGTTATTGTTGGCAATAAAGTTATTGGTAAAATCGCAGTAAATAATAAAATCGTTTAAGGTTTGTTTGTCAGCTAATTCAGTTATTTTTTTTACTAAATCAGGGTTGAATTTAGTTGCTAAAAAAGCTTCATATTCATCTCTTAATAGAAGCATTTCGTAGTTTGCTTTGTCTTTCATTCGCTTATTAAATGCTGCAAAAATGCTACTTACCACTCCAGAGAAAATAATCCCTTGTTGTGAAACTCTATCAATACCAATAAGTTCTTCATTAGTTAGGCGAAAGGTTTGGTTGACATGTCTAAATGTGTCTGGTAATTGTAATTTTATAAAGGCATCTTTAAATTCTGCAAAGGTTTTATAGGGCATAACATTATAAAGTTCTAGTACATAGTTTCTTTCTTTTAAATAAATAGTGTCTGTAATGCTATTTGCAAGTATTGTAATAGTTTGATATCCCAACACTGAAATTTGAATACTATCATTATTATTTGCAGTAATTCCAAACTTTCCTTCATTATCGCTAATAACACCCGTTTTTGATGTAATGTTGATTATGTGTGCCTGGCTAATTTGTGAAGTATCGTGAAGTGTTAATAAAATTGAATAGAAAGTAGACTGACTATTAGCGTTACTAAAAGTCATAAGTGAAAAACTAACTAATAATATTTTTAAGATTGAACTCACTTATCAAAAGTAAACTTTTTGGTAATGCTAAAATGTTAAAAAACTGTAAAGGTGTCTCACATTGTTAATTTTTAATTAGCTTTTTGTTATAAGTTGTTAATAACAACTATCCCAAATATTACGCTAGTTTTATCTCGATTTATATATTTACCGCCTGACAAAAGTAGCACATGGGCGAATATAAAAAACCATCCTTATTACAATCATTTATACCAATATTAGTTTTGGTTGGTTTATTGGCTGTAAATGTTTTGTTGGTATATGGAGATGATGCCTTAGGAGGGGCTAATCAAATGGCTTTACTATTTGCAGGAACTGTTGCTGGAGGAATTGCTATTTATAATGGGTTTAACTGGAAAGATGTTTTAAATGGAATTACTAAAAGTATTACTTCAGCATTACCAGCACTTATTATTTTATTATTGATAGGTGCTTTAGCTGGTACATGGATGTTAAGTGGTGTTGTTCCAGCAATGATTTATTATGGGTTAGATTTATTAAATCCGACTATATTTTTAGTAGCATCCTGTTTAATCTGTTCTATTGTTTCAATTGCTACTGGTAGTTCATGGAGTACAGTTGCTACAGTTGGTGTAGCTCTAATGGGAATTGGAAAAGCATTGGGATTTGCAGATGGATTAATTGCAGGTGCAATTATATCAGGAGCTTATTTTGGAGATAAAATGTCTCCACTTTCAGACACAACTAATTTAGCTCCTGCTATGGCTGGGACAGATTTAATAACCCATATTAAGTATATGGCATTAACAACAGTTCCATCAATAATGATCACTTTAATAATATTTTTAGTGATAGGGTTCTTTTATAATGGGGGAGGAGAGGTGAGTGAAATAGGTGAGTTGAGAGCAGCAATTGCTTCAAAAATTAATATAACACCATGGTTGTTCATAGTTCCAGTTTCAGTAATTATCTTGATTATTAAAAAAGTTCCAGCAATTCCCGCATTGTTTATAGGTAGTTTGTTAGGTGGTGTCTTTGCAATAATTTTTCAACCAGATTTATTATCATCATTATCTGAAGAAACTAATTTTTTCAAAGCTTCGTATAAATCTGTAATTGATGCTATGACTACTGATATAGCCGTTGTTACAGAAAATGAAACAGTAAATGAGTTGCTTTCATCTGGAGGTATGTATGGAATGTTAAATACAATATGGTTGATTATTTGTGCAATGATTTTCGGGGGAATTATGGAAAAGTGTGGAATGTTAAAGAGAATTACTCAATCAATTATTAGATTAGCAAAATCAACAGGCTCTTTAATAGCTACTACAGCAGCATCTTGTATGGTTTTTAATGTAACTGCTTCAGATCAATATTTAGCTATAGTAGTTCCTGGTAGGATGTTTGCAGAGGAGTATCGAGATAGAGAGTTGCACCCTAAAGTATTAAGTAGAACACTTGAGGATTCAGGAACTGTAACTTCAGCTTTGGTGCCATGGAATACTTGTGGAGCATATCACTCTAAAATGTTAGGTGTAGCTACAGGAGATTATGTAATGTTTTGCTTTTTTAATCTAATTAGTCCTATTATGACAATAATTTTCGGATATTTAGGTATAAAAATTGCTAGACTCTCAAAAAAAGAAAATAAAAACGAAGAATAAATGAAAAAGTTTGTACTTATAGCAATGAGTTTTTTTGTAGTTGCAGTTAATGTAGCTCAAAAAAATAATTTAAATGATAAAAGATTATACAATCATACTTATGATGCAGATGCAGTAATTGATCAAAAATATGGGATTACTATCTATGAACCATTAAATATGATGCTAGGGACGGATACTGTTAGAAATGATAATGATGGTTATGCAGCAAATGGTTATGAGGAAGATTTTTATACAACAGGGCAATTGATGCATAAAGGGTTTTATGTTGACGGTCAATTAAAAATTTATAAAAATTATTATCCTAATGGAAATGTTGAGCGTAATTTCAGGTTGGTTGATTTAAAGAAAAGTAAGATGACCACATATTATGAAGATGGAACTATGCGTTCAAATATAGTTTATATTGGTAATGAAGCTCAAAAATGGGAAGATTACTATCCTAATGGGACGTTAGAGTTTATCGAAGAATATAATAAAAGCTTTGAATACTATGTTTTTAAAGCAAATTATTATGAAAATGGTACTCCAGAAAATACGATGGAATTAACAAATAAAAAGAAATTACTTTATACTCAAATTTATTACCATGAAAATGGGAAAGTAAAAGAGCAGGGAGAAATTAAGTATAGTATGGAGGTGTTTGATTACCAAAGGATTGGAACGTGGAAGCAATACGATAAAAATGGTTCCGCAACCAAAGAAGTAAAATATTCTAGTGGTAATATTGTGAGTGAAAAGAATCTCTAAAAACTTATTTTACACCCAGTTAAGCTTTGATTATAATTTAATATATTTACTCTAATCAATTAAAGAGTAAATATCATGATTAATAC
>JARGOE010000108.1 GCA_029210015.1 Vicingaceae bacterium | reverse complement strand
CGTCAAACGAAATACAAAACCTCTTCTTATTTGTTTGTTTTAAAAACCAATGTGCTTAACAAATAAAGTGCTCGGGCTCCAACAGAGGCATCCCATTGGTGGTTGCCTACTTCGCATAAATCAGCTCCAATAATTTTTTTTCCTTTTTCGGTTAACTGGTTTAATAAATAGCTAGCTTGCTCAAACTCTAATCCTCCTGGTACAGGTGTTCCTGTGTTTGGGGAAAGCTTAGGGTCTAGTCCATCTATATCAAAGCTAATATAAACCTTTTGTGGTAGTTGAGCGATAATTTCATCGCACTGTTGTTTCCAAGTTTTTCCCTGATATTGCTCTGCTTTTAAGTCCCAATCAAAAAAAGTTTTAATGCGGTTATTTGAGCCCTTTATTAATTCTACCTCATCTTGACAAATATCTCTTACCCCAACCTGCACTAATTTACTAATTTGAGCTTGTTTAAGCGAGTTAAACATAGTTGATGCGTGTGAGTTGGTAAAACCTTCGTAAGCATCTCTAAGGTCTGCGTGAGCATCTATTTGTAAAACACCAAAATCATCATGTTTTTCTGTCAAAGCATTTATCAATCCTAAAGGAGAGCTATGGTCTCCACCCAAAACAATTGGCGTTTTGTTGTTGTTTAACAGTTCTAAGCTTAGTGTTTTGATGTTTTGTGTTTGTTGTTCACAAAAAGCATTTACTTCGTTTAACTGATCAACATCGTTGTTATTAAAAGCTACTCCCTGTTCTTTTTTGTGAATTAAACCACTCGCAATTTTACCCACCTTTTGGTTTAAATCTACCAATTGTTGGTTTATTGGCAACATAAAAACTTTTTGTTCCCAAGCTTTTTCTAAATAGGGGCTATAAAAATCTAACTGTGTAGATTCTTCTAATATTTTTTGTGGAGCATTAGCCGTTCCTTTTCCGTAAGAACAAGTAATATCTGAACATACAGGAATAATAACTATTTGACTTTCCTCATAAGTATAAGGGAAACCAAAAATATTCCCATTATTAACACCTGTATCGTTTGGGTTGAACATTTTTATTGAGCTAAAAGTTTTTCTACAAAGTTTGGCAAAGCAAAGGCAGAGTGATGAATGTTTTTGTTATAATAATTTAAATTGTTGCCATTAATAAACTCGTTAATATAATCATCATCTAGGTTCTCTTTAACGTTTACATTCCCTTTTGATGCAATTTGGAAGCTCCACATTCCTGTTGGATATGTTGGCACATAAAATAATAGTGTGTTTACCTTGTCTGCATCAAAAATAGAAGTTAAACAATGGTTTAATTCAACGAAAACCTTACTGTTAAACATTGGAGACTCTCCCTGAGCTACCAAAACACCATTTTCGTTAAGTGCGTTGTAACAATTTTGATAAAACTCATTGGTAAACAATCCTTCGGCTGGGCCAACAGGGTCTGAACCATCAACAATAATTAAATCATAACTGTTTGGATCTGCATCAGCAACAAATTTAATTCCGTCATCAACTAACAGATTTAATTTAGGATTGTTAAACTCCGAAGAAATTGTTGGTAAATGCTCTTTACAAGCATTTATAACTTCTTCATCAATTTCAACCATTGTTACTTTTTCAACATTTTGGTGCTTTAATACTTCGCGAATAGTTCCTCCATCTCCACCACCTATCACTAATACATTTTTACAATTTTTGTGTGCCAACATTGTTGGATGAGAAATCATTTCATGGTAATGAGCTTCGTCTCTTTCGGTACACATTACCATGTTGTCTAAAGCTAACATTTTACCATAAGATGTAGTTTCTAAAACAGAAACCTTTTGATAAGGAGATTGCTTTCTAAATAAAATTTCCCCAGTATACCTTAATGATAATGCCTGGTCTTCATCTTTATCTGTGAACCAAACATTTCTAGTGTATTTTTCTGGGTTTTGCCGCTCAGTAGCCTGTTCTCTCATAGATGATAAATCAAAATCCATTCTTTCTAACAAGTTAATAACGCCCCTTCTCATTTCTATTGCAGAATAATTTTTGGCCTCAAATTTTTCCTGTAAATAATCAAAAGCAGCCCAGGTGTTCGTGTCTCCACAAGTAAAAATATCAACTGCTGCATAACCATATTCTGGCCAAGTATGAATTGCCAAATGACTTTCTTGAACAACAACAACCCCAGAAACACCATAGGGTGAAAAGTGGTGAAATGTTGAATTTATTACTGTCATTTCTGCTTTTACAGCAGCCTCAACCATGTCTCTCTCAATAGCGATAACATCATTCATAATTTCAGGAGAACATCCTGTAAACTCTACTAATATATGATTTCCTAAAGCACTCATAACTATAAGTATATATTAAAAAAGGCTGCTAAATTAGCAACCATTTCAATAAGTTTTCACTTTTTGTTTTTTCTACACTAAATTAATTCTAGAAAAAAGCTCTTCTTTATATGAGCCCCCTATTGGCAGTAGCTTTTTACCTCCCTCAATAACAACATTTGGCTGCTCAATTGCAACAATTTTGTCTAACCTAACAATATAAGATCGGTGTATTCTTTGAAAATCTTTTTGGGGTAGTTTTCTTTGAATGTCCTTCATTGTTGAGTGAATAGTATATTTAGCTTCTGGTGTGTTGATTACAACATAATCTTTTAAAGCCTCTACAAATAATACATCAGAAGTTTTTACCTTAACAAGTCTTGAATTTGATTTAACAAAAATTACACCCTCATCTTCTTTTCCTTCAATTAAAGCATATAAAAAATCTCGCTCTTTTATAACCTCTCTTTCTTTAGAGTGTTTATACAAAGCCATTTCTATTGATGTGTGTAAATCAATTTCCTTAAATGGTTTAATAATATATCCGTAAGGCTCTGTAACTTTTGCTTTGCTCAACGTATTTTCATCAGCATAAGCAGTTAAATAAATTACAGGTATATTAAGGGTTTCTTTTATTTTTTCTGCTGTATCTATTCCGCTCATATCTCCTTTAAGCATAATATCCATCAAAACAAGGTCCGGCTTATACTCATTTGCTAATTCTATTGCCTTTTCTCCTGTTGCAGATGCACCAACAATATTGTAGCCTAGCTTTTTTAAGCTTTGCTGGATATCTTTAGAAACTATTGCTTCGTCTTCAACTACTAATATGTTGTTTTTCGACATGTTTAATCTTTTTTAAATGTTAAGGAGTAATTAGCTCCCTTAGTATTATCAAGTTCTATTTTTCCTCCAAGCTGCTCTGTTAAGGTTATAACTAATTGCAAACCTAGTGTTCCGGTATCTCTATAATCAATATTTTCAGGCAGACCAACACCATCATCTTTTATATTTAGAAAAACCATTTTGTCTTTTTCAAATAAGTCAATAGTAATTGTTCCTTTCTTGTTTTTAGGGAACGCATATTTTAGAGCATTTGAAATTAATTCGTTAATCAATAATCCACAAGGTATTGATTGGTCAAGATTTAATGATACATCTTTTACTTGCAGATTTAAGTTTACAAAGTTATCAAAAACCTCGTATGAATGTACTAAATTTTGCGATAAACTAACAACATACTCTGAAAAGTTAATTTGTGAAAAATCATTTGTTTGATATAAACTCTCATGAATAAAAGCCATTGACTTAATTCTATTTTGACTTTCTCTTAAAATATTAAGCGTGCTTTCTTCTGTTACATATGATGATTGAAGGTTTAATATACTAGAAATAACTTGTAAATTGTTTTTTACTCTGTGATGAACTTCTTTTAATAAAACCTCTTTTTCTTTCAAAGATTCTTTTAATTGCTCTTCTGCAAGTGTTTTTTCTGTAATGTCATGTGCTATCCCCGAAACTTCATTAACATTATTGTTTTCATCATAAATAGGGTTTAAAAAGACCTCTCTAACAATTCTATTTCCATTTTTATTTGTTCTAGAAGTAATAAACTCAACCTGCTGTCCAGAAAGAGCTTCATTATATTTTTCGTCCCAAAAAGAAAGAAGTTCTTTCTTTACGGGTTGTGGGCGTGTTTTTAGACCTTCTTTTATGGTTACTTTTTTTCCGTATAAATCAAAAATGGCATCAGAATAATTTTTATTAAAAGATGTAAGCCCCTTATCTTTCTCATAAGTCCAAAATAAATGAGAACTACT
>JARGOE010000107.1 GCA_029210015.1 Vicingaceae bacterium | reverse complement strand
CATTCTAATCAAAAAGAAAAAAGAGCAAAATTAAAAGCCTTAAAGACAGCATACATAACAGAAAAACTAGCTTTAACTTCTGAAGAAGCTGAGAAGTTTTGGCCAGTATATAATCGACATGAAGAAAACAAACTGTCCCTGCGTAGATCTGTAAAATCAGATTTTAAAAAAGGTGTAAGTATTGATGAAATGAGCGATGAAGAAGTTTCCAAAATGGTAAATGCAAATATTGAGCTGAAGGAGAAAGAATTAACCCAATATAAAATATTCATTGCTGAATTAAAATCTATTTTACCCATCAAAAAGATCGCTAAACTAAATCAAGCTGAAAGAACTTTTAAAAAAGAACTTTTAAAAAAGATAAAAAAAGGTGGCGATAATCCAACCAACATTCCACCTCCACCTCCAAAGAAATAGTTTATTAAATAGCCTAACAATTGTTAGGCTATTTTGTTTCTCTCAGTTTATAGTAAATTGATACCTTTGAAACTTTAATTTACAATATGAAAAAAACAATATTCACTTTTCTTTTTTTAACTTTTTCTTTTCTTGGTTTTAACCAATCTGACTCTACTTTTATTCGAAAAATTTATGACGAAGCTTTAGAGAATGGTCAGTCTTATGAAAATTTACGAAGCTTATGTAAAGATATTGGCGCTCGAGTAACTGCATCAGCAGAAGCAGAAATGGCTATTAAGTGGGGTGAAAAACTATTGAATTCATATGGTTTCGATAAAGTTTATTTACAAGAAATAAAAGTACCTCATTGGGAACGAGGCACTACGGAAGCTGCGTGGATTGAAAATGAAAAAGGCGAAATATTAAAACTTAACGTTTTAGCCTTAGGAAGTTCAATTGGAACAAACGGTTTATTAAAAGCAAATGTAATTCAGTTTAATGATATTGAAGAGCTAAAAAAAGCAAATGAAGCAGATATAAAAGGTAAAATTGTTTTTATAAATGAAGCATTTAATCAAAAGTACTTACACACTTTCAAGGCTTATGGAGCTTGCTACCCTCAACGAGGACAAGGCGCTAAAGAAGCAGGCAATTTAGGAGCTATTGCCGTAGTAATTCGATCTCTAGCTTCATCAAATGACAATCACGCACACACAGGAACTATGAGTTATGATAGTGCAAAGGTAAAAATACCTGCAGCTGCAATAAGCACCAATGATGCTAATTCGTTAGCTAAATGGTTAAATAAAGGTAAGGTCACCTTAAGTTTAGAAATGGATTGCAAAACCTTGCCTGATGTTACTTCTTACAATGTAATAGCTGAAATGAATGGCAAGGATGATAAAGTAATTACTTGGGGAGGGCATTTAGATTCTTGGGATGTTGGTGAAGGTGCTCATGATGATGGAGCAGGAATTGCCCATAGCATTGAAGCTTTAAGGATATTAAAAACTCTAGATTACCAACCTCAACATAAGTTACGTTGCGTTTTATTTATGAATGAAGAAAACGGTAATTATGGCGGAAAGACTTATGCTACATGGTGTAAGGAAAATAAAGAAGTTCACATTGCTGCTATTGAGAGTGATAGAGGTGGTTTTTTACCAACTGGATTTGATATTAGAGGAACTGATAAACAAGTAAAATTTGTTCAGCAATTTAAAGAAACACTTTATGATTTTCAGTTGTTTAAATTCGATAAAGGTTATGGCGGTGTTGATATTGGACCTTTAATTTATGAATACCCCGAAATGATACAACTAGGTATGACCATCAACTCCCAAGAATACTTTGACTACCATCATTCAGAAGCTGATGTTTTTGAAACTGTAAATAAAAGAGAATTAGAATTAGGTTCTGCAGCAATGGCAGCAATGATATACTTATTGGATAAAAATTTAAAGTAATAATTCTGTAAATATTTCTTAAATTGGGGCAGGTAGCTTGTGCTATCTCATTCAATTTTATATCTTTACCCAACAAGTAAATTTATTTGACAGCAATCCTAAACATAAACGGAATTTCTAAAAGTTATAAAAAAGTGAAAGCTTTAAATAACTTATCGCTGCAAATAAACCAAGGTGAAGTTTACGGAATACTTGGACCAAATGGAAGTGGAAAAACTACCACTTTAGGGATTATTTTAGATGTTTTAAAACCTGACTCTGGTAATTATAGCTGGTTTGGGAATTCACCAAACAAAGAAAGCAGGAAAAAAATTGGTTCTTTATTAGAAACACCTAACTTTTACCCTTACTTAACTGCTCGTCAAAACTTAAGTTTAGTTTGTAAAATAAAACAAGTTGAAGAAAGTGAAGTTGATAGAGTTTTAACAGTAGTTAACTTAATAGAACGAGCAAACTCAAAATTCAAAACCTTTTCTTTAGGAATGAAACAACGTTTGGCTTTAGGTTCTGCACTATTAGGAAATCCTGACGTCTTAGTACTAGATGAACCTACAAATGGTTTAGATCCTCAAGGAATTGCAGAAGTTAGAACTATTATTAAAGGTTTAGCCGCACAAGGTAAAACCATTATTATGGCTAGCCACATTTTAGATGAAGTTGAAAAAATATGTAGCCATGTTGCAGTTCTTAAGCAAGGTAACTTATTAACTTTTGGGCCAATACAAGCTGTTTTAAATAAACAAGAACAAGTTTATGTTGCTGCAGATGATATGGAAATGCTGAAGCTAGTTTTAGCTCAGATAGAAGGTGTTAGCAACATAAAACCAAGTACTAGCAAAGTATATTTATTATTAGAACAAGGAAAAGACAGTGCTTATTTAAATAAAGCATTGTTTGAAAAGGGTATTATAGCCACAGAATTAGGAATGCAAAAATCAGATTTAGAAGCGAACTTTTTAGCTTTAGTTAATTAAGATGTTAAACCTATTAAAAATAGAATTTAAAAAGATTATTCCTTACACAACGTTTTGGGTAATATTTGGGTTAGTGTTTGCATTAATACCAGTTGTATTTTATGGTATAGGTCAGTTTGAATTACAAGGTGCTCCTATTGATATGAAAAACACTTACCGTTTTCCTGGAGTATGGAATAATCTAACTTATTTAGCAAGTTGGTTTAATTTATTGATAGGAATGGTAATAGTTATTTTAGTTTGTAACGAATTCTCTTTTAAAACATTTAGGCAACACGTAATTGATGGACAAAGTAAATCTGACTTTGTTATTTCTAAGATATTACTAATGGTTTGTATGGCATTATTTAGTACAATATACTTACTAATAATTGGAGCTTTATTTGGCTTAGCAACAACTGATTCCAATGTTTCTTTTACCGAAAACATTCACTTTGTAGGCATTTACTTTATACAGGCATTAGGATATATGAGTGTAGCATTAATCATAGCTACATTAATTCGTTCAACAGCTCTTTCAATTATTATATTTATGCTATCTATATTAATAGAAAGTATTATTCAAGCATTTGTACCAGGGAATATTGAAAAGTATTTCCCTATGGAAATTATTGCCAACCTTACTCCTAACCCACTTATTTCTAATATGATGCCCGACCCTAGTCAGTTGCCACCTGGAGCCCAGATACCACCAATGTTTGAATCTATACCTTTAAGCACCACAGTAATAGTTGCTTGTGTTTACATTCTTGTAATTTGGGGTGTTACTTATTTTATGTTGACTAAAAAGGATATTAAATAGTTTCTACCCTTCTAAGTTATCCCACCCGTATTTTTCAATATATCGTACTAAGTTTTTAGGCCGATAAAAAGGGTTCTTTTCATACCTGTTTTTCACACTAATGTGAATTGGGGTAGTTGGTAATATTTCTCGTTCATGCTTTCCTAACAACTTAAACAAACGTTTATGTTCATTATGCTGACTAGCCATAAAGTTGGTTGAACTATTTATGTGTTTTTGAAAACACAAATCTTGGGCAATTGCTTCATCTCTCATCCATAACATAGGTATTTCGGACAATGCTTTACCATCTTTATCTGGTTGATACCCACCTCCCACATCTGAATGTACACCTGCAAACCAAACTTGTTTTAAATCCACTTTATTATCTGCATCTTTTTTCCATATAGTAGGCTCAAAATCTTTTCTTAATTCATCAATAGATAGAGCATGTCTTGCCACCTCTATACTACCTCCAATCTTATTATCATAAAATAAATTTTTAGATTTTATGAACCCAAAAATACTTGTTGG
>JARGOE010000010.1:19417-45029 GCA_029210015.1 Vicingaceae bacterium | reverse complement strand
ATGCAATAATGTTAAACCCTCAGAGAGCAGAATATGAATTTTACATATATTCTCCAGCTACAAGGATTGATAATATAGCTGATTTTACAACAGACTTAAGAATCTATCCAAACCCAACTAAAGGAATCTTAACAATTAACTCTGAAGAAGTATTAGGTAAAATTGAATTGTATAATATATATGGAAGTTTAATATCATCAAGAGAAGTAACTAAGAATAGTTACAAATTGGATTTATCAAATTTAGCCGAAGGGATTTATATCTTAAAAGGCAATGGAGCAAGCTATAAGATTCAAAAGGTAAATTAATCTAGAAAGGCAATAGCTAATTTAATATCATCATAACTTACCTTCCCTCCTAACTCACCGTAAATCGCATTTAAACTAATATCACTTCCTTTAGGTTGTTTATCATATGCTTTTTTAACCTTGTCCATTAGAGCCTTTTTGGGCTTGTAAAAGTTTAAGTTTTCATCAGGATGGTCTTTTCTAATTTTAATTAGATGTCCTGCAATTGTTCCTACTGATAAGCCCCTTGTTTCAGCTATTTCTTTTAATGAAGCTTTTTGTTTTAAATGAATTAAGGTCACTTCATAGGTTGACATCTTGCCTCGCTGTTTTTCCTTTATCTTATTTTTATGCTTAGTTATTTCCTTTTTATTAATTAACCCGCCAGAATCTCTTATAAAAACAGTTGCTTGCAATTCAAGCTCAGCAGTATTATAATAATTATCCACATCTTGCGAAAGCTCTTGAAAACGCATATCTGCTTTAGTTGCTAGACTGTCCACTCTTAATGCTTGCTCATTTAAACCTAATAACTTTAAATTTTCTAATTTTTTTAACCTTGATAATGCAACATAACCTTGTCCACTTTCAAAGGTTTTAGACAAATCAATTTCTGCAGCATCTAAAGTCATTCCTTGGCACTTATGCACAGTTATAGCCCAAGCCAATCTTAACGGCATTTGATTGTAGTTAGCTAAAGTTTTTCCATTATCATCAATAATGCTCCAATCTTCAGGTTCTACTTTGATAACCTTTTTATTGTAAATTAACTTTACAGATGGCAACCCTTCATCAGTAAAACCTATTACTTCGCCTAAAGAACCATTCACATAATCTTTCTCTAGGTTATTTTTAACAAACATTACCCTAGCCCCTATTTTAAGTTGCAAATCACTTGGAGCTAACACAGAATTGTTTAGAGTCTCTATTAACTTCTTATTCCCTTTGGTTTTTGCTTTAAAGGTTTTTATACCTCCCGACAAGGTTAACAAGTGCTCCATATTAATCCTATCCACATCATAGTTATGCGTATAGAGCTTTGTCAATTCTTTTTCTTCCTCTAAATTATTTTTTGTAGCCTGTTGTAATTGCTGAAAAGCCACATCAGAGACACTTCCTAACCTAATCTCATTTAAAATTAAATTTAAATGATTATCACTTTGCCTGTATTGTTCAGTTAAGTAACATACATTCAAACTAGCACCAACCCATGCATCTGACATAAAAGCAAACTTATCTCTGCTTGTTTCACCTTGTTTACCAATAGGTGGTAACTGAAAAAAGTCACCACACAATACTACTTGAACACCTCCAAAAGGAGCTAAACTATCTTTAAAGTATTTCAAAACTGTGTCAACCAAATTCAGTTGAACTTTATGCAGCATAGAAATCTCATCAATAATCAACACCTTAACTTTTTCAAAGTTTTTAGTAAGGTATTTTTTACCTTTCATGGTAGCTAAATTACCCGATGTTAAATGCTCTTTAATTCCTATACCCGACCAAGAATGAATGGTCATACCATTCATGTGAGTTGCCGCAATACCCGTAGAGGCTGTAACAGCAACAGCAACTTTTCGCTCTTTTAAGTAATCAATATACTGATTCAACACATACGTTTTACCAGTACCGGCTGAACCAGTTAAAAACACATTTTTACCAGACTTTAATATGGCTAAAGCTTTTTCTTGTTGCATGGTATAAAAATAAATAAAGTCTGTTTGCTAGTTAAGCTTTTTCAGGTTGATTATTAACAAAAAATCCCAACTCAATGAGTTGGGATTTTTTGTAGTTATTTGGAAGAATATTACTTCTTCTCTTCGTCTGTTACCTCTTCAAAGTCAACATCCGTTACTTCCTCATCACTAGATCCTTCAGCGCCTCCAGCATCAGGTCCTGCTTGAGCACCTTCAGCTCCTTGTTGAGCATACATTTCTTGAGAAGCAGCTTGAAATACAGTGTTTAATTTTTCAATTCCTGCTTTCATTCCATCCATATCTTTTGCTTCGTGCGCTTTTTTCAATTCAGCTAAAGCATCTTCTATTGGTTGTTTTTTATCATCAGGTAATTTATCTCCGTACTCTTTTAATTGCTTTTCTGTTTGGAAAATTAAACTGTCAGCTTGATTAACTGTGTCAACATTTTCTTTTGCCAACTTATCAGCATCAGCATTCTCTTCAGCCTCACGTTTCATTTTAGCAATTTCATCATCACTTAAACCAGAAGAAGCTTCAATTTTAATGCTTTGCTCTTTTCCAGTAGCTTTATCTTTTGCAGAAATATTCATAATTCCATTGGCATCAATATCAAAAGTTACTTCAATTTGAGGTACTCCTCTAGGAGCAGGTGGAATATCTGCTAATTGAAATCTTCCTAAAGATTTATTGTCATTTGCCATTGGACGCTCACCTTGCAACACATGTATATCAACAGCTGGCTGATTATCTGCAGCAGTAGAGAATGTCTCTGATTTTTTAGTTGGAATAGTTGTGTTCGCTTCAATTAATTTAGTCATTACACTACCCATAGTTTCAATTCCTAAACTAAGAGGTGTTACATCTAGTAATAAAACATCTTTAACTTCTCCAGTTAAAACCCCACCTTGTATTGCCGCTCCAATTGCAACAACTTCATCAGGGTTAACTCCTTTACTTGGCTCTTTACCAAAATATGCTTTAACAGCATCAACAATTGCAGGTATTCTTGTAGAACCACCTACTAATATAATCTCATCAATATCGCTTGTGTTGTATCCAGCTGATTTTAAAGCTGATTTACAAGGCTCAATTGTTCTTTTAATCAAACTATCAGCAAGTTGCTCAAAAGCGGATCTTGACAATGTTCTAACCAAGTGTTTTGGTCCAGAAGCAGTAGCTGTTACATAAGGTAAGTTGATTTCTGTTGAAGTAGTACTTGATAATTCTATCTTAGCTTTTTCTGCCGCTTCTTTTAAACGTTGTAAAGCCATTGGATCTTCTCTTAAATCAATAGACTCTTCTTTTTTAAACTCTTCAGCTAACCAGTCAATAATTACTTGGTCAAAATCATCCCCACCTAAATGTGTATCTCCATCAGTAGATTTCACTTCAAAAACTCCATCTCCTAATTCTAATACAGAAACATCATGTGTTCCTCCACCACAATCAAAAACAGCAATTTTCATGTCTTTGTCTGTCTTATCTAAACCATAAGCTAATGCAGCTGCTGTTGGTTCGTTGATAATTCTTTTCACTGTTAATCCAGCAATTTCACCAGCCTCCTTAGTTGCCTGTCTTTGTGCATCGTTAAAATACGCAGGAACAGTAATTACAGCTTCTGATACTGTTTGACCTAAATAATCTTCAGCAGTTTTCTTCATTTTTTGAAGTACCATTGCCGAAATTTCTTGAGGTGTATATAACCTGTCGTCAATTTTTACTCTTGGAGTATTATTGTCTCCTTTCTCTACTTTATATGCAGATCTCTTAATCTCGCTTGTTACTTGATCAAAAGAGTTCCCCATAAAACGTTTTATAGAAGAAATCGTTTTTTCTGGATTTGTAATTGCTTGTCTTTTTGCAGGGTCTCCAACTGCTCTTTCGCCACCATCAATAAATGCAACGATAGATGGAGTTGTTCTTTTACCTTCTGCATTTGGGATTACTACTGGCTCGTTACCTTCCATTACAGAAACACAAGAGTTGGTAGTTCCTAAATCTATACCTATAATTTTACTCATAATATATTGTTTTAATTTTTAATCTTTTTGTTCGATGAGCAATAGTCAAATGATATGCCATTAGAAAATAGCATACAAATTCACGTAAAATTGACAGAATAAGATTATATCAGTCAGAATTTAACTGACAAAAATGACAATACGGCAGAAATTGAATTATTGTTGAGTACAAGGTGCAACTGGAAAACCTAGTCCAATAGTACCATAACAAAATCCCCTATTAAGTGATTCTAGAAATTTAATTGTAGAATTCTGAATGTTTACTTGATTTTGAGATTGAGGATCTATCGTAGATTCCCATACTTCAAATTCTCGTGCAGAAAAAATACCAACACCATTTTCTATATTTGTGTAACTAGGTTTATCTTGATTTACACTAGATGAAGGCTCTGACACAACCATATAAGTATGCAACTCAGTACCAGCGACACTAAATTCCATAGAGATATTTGCTAACTCTCTATGAGATAATGAATCAGAAGTAGTTATAGGATTAATAGCCGACTTAATATTATCAAAAAAAGTTTCTCCATCTAACTGCCACTCCATTAATTGATTACCTTGTGATGTAGTTGCATATATTTCACCTAATGACATTTTTACACTTTTTTCTACTGAAGGTTTACCTGTAATAGTTAATGGGTGTTCAATATAATTAAATACAATTTTAGCCTCAATACGTCCAATATTTTCACCACTAGTAGCAGAAACTATTTTAGTTACAGGTACCCCACTAGAAACTGTTCCATTCCAAAATTGAAATTTTGACCCTTTAGGAGTTGAAACGGTTATAGGTTTAACAATTTTTGTTTCTGCAGTAATTTCTTTATCTAATTCACTATTAAAAATTCTTAATCTAAACGTATGGTCTCGACTAGCCTTATCTTGCTGAGCCAAAGGGTGAAAATTTGCTTCAAACTTATACAACACATTAGTTCCAGGTGTATGGTCAAAAGTACCAGCTTCTTTATCTATCTCGGTAGTCCTGATTACATTATGAGTAGCTACCCAATTGTTGTTTTCATTATACTCTTCAATAGTATGAGTTATCTCATCTGCAGCATAAGTGTAATTATCGGCATTAGCAGCTAAATCCAAAGCATTTGTCTCTCCTAAAAATGCTTTGTTAATTTTTATGTAATGTGTTGTATCTGAAGGGTTAATTGCACCATAAACAATTGTAATATCTTCATATTCTGCATTTACATCAATATCTGTTTCACAAGAAGTAAAAGATATTGCTGAAATTAAACTTATTACTATTAAAATTTTATTCATGGCTAAAAAATTATATACATGCAAAAGTATTAAATTTAATTAAAAAGAAACATTATTTGTAGCTTTGCTTCAAGTTAAATATAGCAGTGGCTATTAATTGGGGTAAACGGTAAATAAAAACAAACTAAAGGGTACTTAAATATGTCAATCCATAATTCAGATATAAAACGAGTAACTACACACGTTTTACAAGAAATGAAATTGAGAAATGAAAAAATTTCTATGCTTACTGGCTATGATTTTTCAATGGCAAAAATTATTGATAGTGCTGGTATAGATATTATACTGGTTGGAGATTCTGCTTCCAATGTTATGGCAGGACATGAAACAACTTTGCCAATTACATTAGATCAAATGATTTATCATGCTTCTTCAGTGATAAGAGCTGTAGAGAGAGCTTTAGTTGTTGTTGATTTACCATTTGGTGCATACCAAGGGAATTCAAAAGAGGCTTTAACTTCTGCTATAAGAATTATGAAAGAGTCAGGTGCTCATGCTGTTAAATTAGAAGGTGGTAGTGAAATTTTAGAATCTATCAATAGAATTTTATCTGCTGGGATTCCTGTTATGGGTCATCTTGGTTTAACTCCTCAATCTATTTATAAATTTGGAACATATGTAGTGAGAGCTAAGGAAGAAGAGGAAGCTGAAAAGCTTATAGCTGATGCTAAACTACTTGAAGAAGCAGGTTGCTTCGCACTTGTTTTAGAAAAAATTCCAGCAAAACTAGCTACAAGGGTTGCTAAAGAAATTAAAATTCCTGTTATTGGAATTGGTGCTGGAAATGGAGTTGATGGCCAAGTATTAGTTGTACATGATATGTTAGGTATAACTCATGAATTTAGCCCAAGATTTTTAAGAAGATACCATAATTTATATGAAGAAATGAAAGGTGCCTTTGAAAACTATATTCGCGATGTTAAATCGCAAGATTTCCCTAATGAAAAAGAGCAGTATTAGTACCTATTAACCATCTTAAATTATATTTGATATTTTTGTTAAAGTGAAAATCAAATTTATCATACCCCTATTTTTTGTTTTACTCTCTGTAAAGCCTGTTGATGCTCAGAAATTAAACTATAAAATTTCTGAAAATGCCAACAGAATGTTTTTGCTAGAAAATTACAAAAGAGCAAAAGAACTTTATCGAGAACTATATAAAAAAAACTATAACAATTACCGTAACAAGTTTCGATTTGGGGTTTGCTTAGTTTACACCTATGAGAGAAAAGATGCTCTTTCATTATTAAATAGTACTAAAACTTTTCCAGGTACACCTAAAGAAGTGTGGTTTCATATAGCAAAAGCCTATCATCTTGATAATAAATTTGAACAAGCAATTTCTCATTACAATTCTTTTTTAAAAACAGATTACCCTAACTATCAATTAACCTTAAGAGCTAAAAGAAATATTGAGATGTGTAATAACGCGAAAAAGTTAATGCAAGATTCTATTGAAGTTGAATTTGTCGCTCTAGGCGATGAAATTAATACTGAATATGATGAATACCTTCCATTTATAACTTCTAAGGCAGATTTGTTAATGTTTTCTACAAGAAGATTAGGAACCACTGGTCGTATCTATGACTTAGAATCTTACTTTACGGCTGACATCTTCTCTTCTAAATTCAAATATGGAAAATGGAGTAAAGCTAAAACAATTGGCCCACCTAATTCTTATGGAAATGAAGATTGTGCCGGGATGTCTGAAAATGGAAAATATATCTTTTATCATGTTAATAATCCTAAAAGCAAAAACAATCTACAGCTTTCTGAAAAAGGAAAAAGTACTTATGGTAGATCAGTTGAAATTGAATCCAAAGAGATTAACATGAAATCGAACCAGCAAATAAGTGCTACAATGAGTAATAATGGTAAGTACATGATATTTTCTAGTGATCGAAAAGGTGGTTATGGTGGAAGCGATTTATATATAAGTAAGAAAATAAAGAATAAAAAAGACTCTACTAAAGCAGAATGGAGTGAACCTATTAATCTTGGAGATAAAATAAATACTCCTTATGATGATGCATATCCATATCTCGTTAATAAAGGTAAAACATTATTATTTGCTTCAAAAGGACATAATTCTATGGGCGGATACGATATTTTCTATGCCTCATTTAATATTGAGAACCTAACATCTGAAAATCCAAAAAACATTGGCTATCCAATAAATGACTCGGATGATAACACAAATATTTGTTTTACTAGTGATCCAAAAATTGGATTTATATCTACTTTTAGAAAAGAAGGGAAAGGAAACTTAGATATTTATAAATTAATTTTTAAGAAGCCTCTACCCTTTTTATCTAATGAGTAAACTACCCAACATAGAAATATTACATGAAGACAATCATCTTATTGTAGTTAATAAAAAATCTGGAGATATTGTTCAGGGAGATAAGACTGGAGATAAACCATTAAATGAAATTGTTAAAGACTATATTAAAGTTAAATACAATAAACCTGGAGAAGTTTATTTGGGAACACCCCACAGATTAGATAGACCTACTAGTGGCATTGTTATTTTCACAAAAACAAGTAAAGCCCTTTCTAGATTAAACAAAATGTTTCATGATAAAGAGGTTCAAAAAACCTATTGGGCTATTGTGAAAGATAAACCTTCAAAAACTAGTGATAGGTTAATTCATTATTTAAAAAAAAATAATGTTAAAAATAGATCTAATGCTTATTCAAAAGAAACAGAAGGAGCTAAAAGAGCTGAATTAACCTATGAACTGATTCATAGTTTCACTAATTATCATTTACTAGAAATAAACCCTTTTACAGGGCGCCACCATCAGATTAGAGTTCAATTAAATGCAATTGGATCTACAATTAAAGGCGATTTAAAATATGGGTTTTCTCGATCAAACCCTGATGCCTCAATTAGTCTTCATGCAAGGAGAATAGATTTTATTCACCCTGTATCTAAAGAGCCTATAAAAATTACTTGCTGCCCCATCTCTAAAGATGTTTTATGGAAAGAAGCATGCAAACTGTTTAAACACTAAGCTTATAGCTTTAACATCTTTTAACAAACATTCAACAACATCACTTGATTTTATATCGTTTTGATGCTAAACTTTGTATTTAGTATTAACATTAAAACAAATAAATTATGAAAAACGGAATTAAATTATTTACACTTGGTCTTGCTTTAGCAATAGCTGGAGGGGTATCTTCATTAGTAATTTACAAACTGTTTGAGCAACCTAAAATAGCCATTCAAAATCAGCATAATTTTCCAGAACACAATCTACAAACCAATAATAAAATGGATATTATTGGAACGCAAGTTAATTTAGAAATGGCTGCACAATTATCTGTGAATGCTGTTGTTCATGTTAAAACAGAGGTAATGGTTAATAGACCAATAGACCCTCTTTATCATTTTTTTTATAGTAACAGAAGCCAACAACCTCAATTAGCACAATCTTCTGGTTCAGGAGTTTTAATTTCTGATGACGGATACATTGTTACCAATAATCATGTAATTGATGAAGCAACTAACATTTCAATTACACTTAATAATAAAAAAACTTATAATGCTGAAGTTATAGGAACTGATCCAAATACTGATTTAGCTTTAATAAAAATAGATGAAGAAAATCTTCCATATTTAAAGTATGGAAATTCTGAGTCTGTAAATATAGGACAATGGGTTTTAGCTGTGGGTAATCCTTACAACTTAACCTCTACAGTAACTGCAGGCATTGTAAGTGCTAAAGGAAGAGATATTAATATTTTAAGAAATGATCCTTATAGTGGCATGTCTGCAATAGAATCATTTATACAAACAGATGCTGCAGTAAACCCTGGCAATAGCGGAGGAGCTTTAGTAGCTAGCACAGGAGAATTAATTGGCATTAATTCAGCTATAAAATCGAATACCGGATCATATACTGGTTATTCTTTTGCAATACCTGCAAATATTGTAAAAAAAGTAGTTGCAGATTTAAAAGAATTTGGAACAGTTCAAAGAGCATTTATTGGTGTAAGTATAAGAAATTTAGATGACCAACTTGCTGAAGATATTGGTTCAAAAGATTTAAATGGAGTTTATATTAATGGTACTACTGAAAACGGATCTGCTGCCAAATCTGGCATAAAAAAAGGTGATGTAATTAAAAAAATTGGAACAAAAGAAATTAACGATATCGCAGAACTTCAAGAACAAATAAGTCAATTTAGACCAGGTGATAAAGTTAATATAATTGTATTACGTGATGAGAAGGAAGTGTTACTACCCCTTATCTTAAAAAATAAAAATGGAAACGAAGATGTCATCAGTAATGAGGATGATAAAGTATTAAAATTACTTGGTGCAACATTTACTGAAGCGGACAAGAAAGAATTAAAACAATTAAAAATTAATCATGGTGTTAAAATCGATCAACTCTTAAATGGTAAACTAAGACGAATTGGAGTAAGAGAAGGGTTTATAATTACAAAGGTAAACCATAAAGATGTTACTTCAGTTAAAGAATTTACTAAGGCTATTAATAACACAAAAAACGGTATACTATTAGAGGGTATCTATGAAAATGGCAAGAGAGAGTATTATGGTTTTGGAGTTTAGCTAAACAAATCTATCCAAAACAAAAAAAAGAGTCTCGAAATCTCGAGACTCTTTTTTGTTATAAGAAATTATATATTAGTTCTTTGAAGTCTTTTTAGCTTCCTTAGACTGAAGCATCATAGAATCAACACCATCTGTAAAAGCTTTTGTCCCTTTAACATAACCTGTTTTTCCCATTGCCTCAATATTAAATTTACCCTCAGCATCCTTAGTTAAATTAAACACCCATATTGTCGGATATCCTGATACTTTAAATGCTTGTGCTAAACCATAATTTTGTTGTTTTATAGCTTCTGGCAACTGAAATCTTCGGGGAAAATCTAATTCAACCAAAACTACATTTTTCGCAGCCCAAGCTTTAAATTCAGGTGTATCAAACACCTCTGCCTTAAGCTTCTTACACCATCCACACCAATCACTGCCAGTAAAGTTTGCCATTATAGGTTTCCCAGTTTTTTTAGATATTTCATATGCTTTATTTATATCAACTTCCCAACCTTTAGCGTGCGCTTTATAATCAGTTCCTGTTTCAAGGCCCCCCGTTTGAGCTACCATTAAATTAGATGCTAAAATTGCAAGTGTTATAATTAAAATCTTCTTCATAATAAATTGTTGTTTATTAAGTCTTTACAAGTTTTATACCATTAATGAATACCATGCATTTTCTTCTTAATCATAGGTGACAATACAACCAATACTAGGCCTGCTAAAATTGGGATTGCAGTAAATATTAAAAAGAAGATAGACATTGAATATTCTTCACTTATCTTATCTATATAACTAGCTGTAATACCTCCAAAGAAATTAGCTATTGCTGTAGCTGTAAACCACAAACCAAACATCATTCCAACCAATTTAGCAGGAGCTAATTTACTAACATAAGATAATCCCACTGGAGATAAAACTAACTCGCCTAATGTGTGTAATAAATATGCAAATACTAACCACATCATACTAACTCTCACAACACCTACTTCTGCTCCTTGGGGTATAGCAGATGCACCAAATGCAAGAACTCCAAAACCTATACCTAAAAGTATTAATCCAATAGCAAACTTAATTGATGCTGAAGGATTATACTTACTTTCCCATAATTTAGAAAAGACTGGTGCAAACAAAATGATAAATAAAGAATTTAATATTCCGAACCAAGAAGCAGGAACTTCAGACGTATCAGCATTAAACTCCCTAACCAACATCCATATTGCAATAGCCCATATAGCAGCAAAACTAGCCCCTAAAGCAACAACTGAAATAGGATATTTTTTTACAGTTTTAGCAAACAACATCCCTAATACCCAAGTAATAATTGCTAATGGAACTACAGTTAATATAGTATTTATCCATTTAAAAATAATAGCTCCTTCACCAGATAAGGTTCGCTGAGTATAATCTTTTGCAAATATTGTCATTGAACTACCTGCTTGTTCAAAGGCCCACCAAAAGAAAATTGTAAAAAAGGCTAAAATTCCAATTACTACAAGTCTATCTCTAACAACTTTAGGAGAGTTACCCTCTTCATTTGTTCCGTCCTCATTTTCATTAGTTGCATCCATTGCTGCACCTTCATGCACAGCAACATTTATATCTCTTTTTTGTTTTGGACTTAATCCAACATCCCCAAATATACCTTGCCCAAACCAAAACTGAATCATTCCTACAAACATAAAAATACCAGCTAAACCAAACCCATAGCTCCACCCTACTTTTTCTCCAATATAACCACATAAAAGAATACCTAAAAATGCTCCAGCATTTATACCCATATAAAAAATAGTATATGCACCATCTTTTTTATCACTTCCTAATGGGTATAAACCTCCAACAATAGAAGATACATTTGGTTTAAATGCACCATTACCTAATATTAAAAGTGTAAGTCCTAAGTAAAAGAAAAATGGAGTTTCTGCTGCCATTGAAGCATGCCCAGCTGTCATCAAAACAGCTCCAACAACTACAGCTTTTCTATAACCAAGCAGTTTATCAGCTAATAATCCCCCGAAAATTGGAGTCACATAAACCAAACCAGTATAAAGAGCATATAAGCTAGCTGCCTCTGCATTTGTCCATTCCCATCCTCCTTTCGCTATATCACTTACTAAAAACAAAACTAATAAGGCTCGCATTCCATAGTAAGAAAAACGTTCCCACATTTCAGTAAAGAATAATGTAAATAACCCAGCTGGGTGTCCTAAAATTGTTGGTATATTATTATTGCTCATATCAGTTAATTATTTTTTTAAGCTTCGAATTTACGATAATTCTTTTATAGATTTTTAATAAGATAATCCGTCATCATATTGTACAAATGTAAACGAGTGTTACCTCCGTATATTCCATGATTTTTATTAGGATATGAAAATTGTGTAAATTGTTTATTTGCTTTAATCAAAGCGTTTACCATTTCGGCAGCATTTTGATAATGTACATTATCATCTGTCATACCGTGTATCAATAGATAGTTTCCTATTAATTTATCAACGTGGTTTATAGGTGAGTTTTCATCATAACCACTTTCATTTTCTTGAGGTGTTTGCATATATCGTTCTGTGTAAATGTTATCATAATATCTCCAGTTAGTAACAGGTGCTACTGCTATTGCAGTTTTAAATACATCAGATCCTTTTAACAAACAAGACGTTGATAAATAACCTCCAAAACTCCATCCAAATATTCCTATTCTACTTCCATCAATATATGGTAAAGTAGCAAAATATTTTGCTACTGCTATTTGATCTTCTGTTTCATATTTACCTAATTGTTTGTAGATAGATTTTCTAAAGTCTGCACCATTTCCTTCTGTTCCTCTATTATCTACAGAAACAACCATATAGCCTTTTGATGTTAAGTGATTAAACCAAAAAGCATTAAAGCTATCCCAACTATCCATAACGGTTTGATTACCATCTCCACCGTACACAAACATAAATAACGGATACTTCTTAGTTTCATCAAAATTCTTCGGCTTCATAATCCAAGCATTCAAATCTTGCCCATTAATCTTAAGTGTAGTAAACTCTTTTTTTGAAATATTGTATTTTTTTAAATTCTCTGACAATCCAGCATTATCCATTAATACTCGTAACTCCTTGCCTTTATTATTATTTACAGTAACAAAATGAGGTGTATTAGCCGAAGAATTTGTGTTAATAAAGTATTTAAAAGATGAACTGAATTCAGCACTGTTTACCCCCGTCTTTGGACTTAAACGAATTTTTGATGAACCATTTAGTTTTATACTATATACATTTCGAGTTATCGCTCCTACTTCGGTAGACTGATAATATAAAATTCCTGACTTTTCATCTAAGCCGTAAAAATCAATTACCTCCCAATTACCTTTCGTTATTTGATTAACCAATTTTCCACTCATATCATATAAGTACAAATGGTTATACCCATCTTTTTCACTTGTTATAATAAACTGATTTTTTGTGTCTAAAAAATAAGTTGTTGGTATCTCAACATATTTATGGTGAGACTCTTCTAATATGACATTATCAGTATTAGTAGCCAAATCTATTAAATGCATTTTTAAATTACTTTGATGACGATTCATACTCTGTAGCATTAAAGATTTTGAATCATTTGCCCAATCCATTCTTATGATATATTCAAAGTCACCTGAAATATTAGCTTTTTCCGTTTTGCCTGAAAGTAAATCATAAATATAAATCTCAATTTTAGAATTATCTTCTCCTGCCTTCGGGTACTTAAATCTTTCTTCTGTAGGATATAGATTATCATAATACTTCAAACTCCACTCTTTCACATTACTTTCATCAAACTTATAAAACGCAATTTTCTTAGCATCTGGTGACCATTTAAAAGCTTTAACTAAAACTAATTCTTCTTCATACACCCAATCAGAAGCGCCATTAATAATTGCGCCCTTTTTACCATCTTTAGTAATTTGTGTTATCTTTCCTGATGTTAAGTCTTTGAAGTAAAGATTGTTTTCTTGAACATATGCAACTTTATCAGCACCAGATGAAAAGGTAGCATACATTTGTTTTTCACCATCAGATAATTTTTCTAGTTTACTTGAAGCTAATTCATAAACAAAATAATCAGACTTTGAAGAATGCCTGTAAATACCTTCTGTATTAGAACTAATTAGAACTTTATTCTCATCACTGCTAAAATCATAATTATTAATAGATACAATTTTATCATTATACAACAATTTAGAATTATCAATTAAAATTTCTCCATCACCTTTTTTGGTATATGAATACTTAACAACATTATTTCCCTTTTCAGCTTTAATTAAAGATGTATAACTACCTCCATTATTTAATGACCTAACACCATTAACAGTTCTTGAATAAAACGAATAGTTTTGCCAAATATCTGTAATAGTTACATCTTTTTTTTGCGCTGTTAATCCTCCTACTGTAATTATAAGAAGAGCTAGTATCCCTATCTTTTTCATAAACTGAATTTTGTGATGACGAATTTACTTAAATCTTGTTTAAAATTCTATACCGCTTATCAAACAAATTCCAAACCATAAAAATTTTATTACCTTGCATATAAATTGTGGCAAGTAATTTGCAACTAATCTAAAAACAATAAACATTAAGTTATGAAAGCATTTACCGTATTAGTTTTAGGAGTTTCTCTTAGTTTTTATTCATGCAAATCACAATCACAAGCCATGGACTCAAACAATGTAGAACCTGTTAATATAGAAAAGGAAAATACATCTGCAAATGAAGATGGCGTTTATGACATTATAGTTTCCTTTGCAAGTAAAGGCACAGGTATAAACAGAGATGTTAAACAAAAACTTGATGATGCACTCACAGTGTTTAGCCAAAATAATGGTGTGACCTTAAATTTAGAAAAACTTGGTTGGGGACGTGAAGGTGAGATAGACTATCTTTTCCTAACAAAAAACTTATCAACAAAGCAGAAAAAAGAATTAAAAGCTAAGGTTAAGGAGGTTATTGGAGATACTGAGATGATATTTATTTCATACGACAGTAAATGTGTTCATAAAAGATAAAACCAATCTTTGTTTATTTAAAGAGTAATCAGAAATTTGTATCAGTGATAGCCATTTTATGGTTTGTCGCGTATCAAATAGAAGTTAAACGAAAAAAATATACATGGAATCTCGTAAAGAATCAGTTTTAAAGTCATTAAGCGATTTAGGTATTAATGATGTTACAGAATTAATTTACAACCCTACATACGAAGAATTATATAATTACGAAATGGACCCTTCTTTAGAAGGGTTTGATGTTGGTCAGGAATCGGAATTAGGAGCCGTAAATGTTATGACTGGTGAATTTACAGGTCGATCTCCTAAAGATAAATACATAGTAAAAGATGACATCACTAAAGATACCATTTGGTGGAATTCAGAACAAGCTCCTAACGACAATAAACCTACAACCCAAGAAGTATGGAATGACTTAAAAAGTTTAGTTACAAAACAATTATCTAACAATAAGTTGTTTGTTGTTGATGCTTATTGTGGTGCTAATGAAAATACACGTTTAAAAGTAAGATTCATAGTTGAAGTTGCATGGCAAGCTCACTTCGTAACAAACATGTTTATTCGTCCTTCAGAAGAGGAACTAAACAATTTTGGCGAACCAGACTTTATTATTATGAATGGTTCAAAAACTACAAACCCAAACTACGAAACACAAGGATTAAACTCTGAAAATTTTGTTGTATTCAACTTAACTGAAAAAATGCAATTAATTGGAGGAACTTGGTACGGTGGAGAAATGAAAAAAGGAATGTTTGCAATGATGAACTATTACCTCCCTCTTAGAGGAATGGCATCTATGCATTGTTCTGCTAATGTTGGTGAAGATGGTGATACAGCAGTATTTTTTGGATTGTCAGGAACAGGAAAAACAACTTTATCTACTGATTCTAGCAGACAATTAATTGGTGATGATGAGCATGGATGGGATGATGAAGGTATTTTCAATTTTGAAGGTGGTTGTTATGCTAAAACTATTAATTTAGATAAAGATTCAGAGCCTGAAATTTATGGCGCTATAAAAAGAAATGCTTTATTAGAGAATGTAACTCTAGATGCCAATGGGAAAATTGACTTTACAGACACATCAGTTACACAAAACACAAGGGTTTCGTATCCTATTTATCATATTGAAAACATAGTTACTCCAGTTTCTAAAGCTGGTCATGCTAAAAAAGTTATATTTCTATCTGCAGATGCTTTTGGCACTTTACCACCTGTATCTAAATTAACACCAGATCAAACCAAATATCACTTTTTATCAGGGTTTACTGCTAAATTAGCTGGTACAGAGAGAGGGGTGACTGAACCTACTCCAACATTCTCTGCTTGTTTTGGTGCTGCATTTTTAACTTTACATCCAGTACAATACGGTGCTGAATTAGTTAAGAAAATGGAAGCTAATGGCGCTGAAGCATATTTAGTTAATACAGGTTGGAATGGCTCTGGTAAACGTATCTCAATTAAAGATACTAGAGGTATTATTAATGCTATATTAGATGGTTCAATTGAAAAATCTGAAACTAAAAACATACCAATATTTAATTTAGAAGTACCAACAGCTTTACCGGGAGTAGATTCTTCTATATTAGATCCTAGAGACACTTATACAAATCCAGATGAATGGACGGAAAAAGCTAACAAATTAGCTGGTTTATTTGTTAAAAACTTTGAAATGTATACTGACAATGAAGAAGGGAAAGCTTTAGTTGCTGCAGGTCCTTCTGTTAGTATTGAAGCGTAATAATCTTAAATAAATAAAAAGGCCTCAAAATATTAATTTTGAGGCCTTTTTATTTAATGTCTTTTCTTTAACTTGGTACGGTATTTGAAAATACACTTACAAAATTTAAAACTATTTAATTATGAAAAAGACTATAAGCACAATTTTTGCAGCATTATTAATTGCTGGAGTATCATCAGTAAATGCTCAAGACACAAAAGTTAAAACTAAAAAAGTAGCTACTGCTGCGGCAAAAGAAGTTAAACCTAAAGTAAACTCAGCAGGAGTTGTTGAAAAAAAGGTTGCAAAGATTGATCCTGCAATTCCACCTGCAGACGCTACGCAAACTAAAAAAACAAGTACAGGGACTGTTAATGTCAAAGCGAAAAAAGTAACAAAAGCTAAAGCAACAATTAATGCTCAACCTATTGCTGAACCAAAAAAATCAAAAACAAATGCTCCTCAATAATTGGAATATTTGAACATAAAAAAACCGAAGCTTTATCTTCGGTTTTTTTATGTTCAAATTTTATCTCTTACTTTAAGAACTCTAAAACCGTATTCCTAATAATTGAAACACAATCCAACAATTCTTCTTTTGTCATAACTAATGGTGGAGCAAAACGAATAATATTACCATGGGTAGGCTTAGCTAACAAACCATTATCTCTTAGTTTCATGCATATATCCCAAGCTGTTGAACTATCTTCAGTATCGTTAATTACTATAGCATTCAACAACCCTTTCCCTCTAACTAATTTTACTAAATCACATTCATCAACTAGCTTATTTATTTCAAAACGAAACAATTCGCCTAAAACCTGAGCATTCTCAGCTAACTTTTCATCTTTAACAACTTCTAATGCTGCAATAGCTACTTTGGCTGCTATTGGATTTCCTCCAAATGTAGAACCATGTTCTCCTGGTTTTATAACTTCCATTATTTCATTATCTGCAAATACAGCTGAAACCGGGTAGACTCCCCCAGAAATTGCTTTTCCTAGTATTAAAATATCAGGCTTTACATTTTCATGATCTACGGCTAATAACTTACCCGTTCGTGCAATACCAGTTTGTACTTCATCAGCAACAAACAATACTCCTGCAGCTTTACACAACTCTCTTGCTTCTTCCAAATATCCTTCGTCTGGCACAAAAACGCCAGCCTCTCCTTGTATTGGCTCTGCCATAAAACCAGCAATATTTTCTTGAGCTAAAGCTTCTTCTAGTGCATTGATATCATTGTAAGGAATCTTAATAAACCCTGGTGTGTATGGTCCAAAATTCTTTCGAGCATCAGGGTCATTACTAAATGATATTATTGTTGTGGTTCTACCATGAAAATTGTTTTCACACACAATAATCTTTGCTTCATTTTCCTCGATACCTTTCTTCTCATAAGCCCATTTTCGAGTTAATTTCAAGGCAGTTTCAACAGCTTCAGCTCCTGAATTCATTGGCAAAACTTTATCGAATCCGAAATATTCAGTTACATATTTTTCATAGACACCCAACACATCGTTATAAAATGCTCTTGATGTTAAACACAAAGTGTTTGCTTGATCTGTTAATGCTTTTACAATTTTAGGATGACAATGACCTTGATTTACTGCCGAATAAGCAGATAAAAAATCATAATATTTCTTCCCTTCTACATCCCAAACGTAAACACCTTCACCTTTAGCCAAGACAACTGGTAATGGATGATAGTTATGTGCTCCGTGTTTATCTTCTAAATCGATTAATTGCTGTGAGCTTAACTTTTCTTGTGCCATAGATTTCATATTTTTTCAAAATTTAATTAAACAATAAACTAATTTAAAACTCATCTCGGAGAGTAACCATCCTTTCCTCATTAAAACAAAAAGAACTTTTGTTTAATGGAGAGAAATCATCCTTTCGCAAATATAATTATTTCGCTTAATTCATCTAAATTTGCTACTTGATTTTTATTTATGGATGTATCTAAATTAAAAAGAGGAAATGTAATTGATATAAAAATTACTGACATTGCTTTTGGTGGAAAAGGAATTGCTAAAATATCTACAGAACAAGGTGATTACGTAGTTTTTGTACCAAACACTTTTACAGGACAAACAGTAAAAGCACGCATTGTGAAAAAACGTAAAAGTCATGCAGAATGCAAGTTGGTTGAGATTATAGAGAAGTCTGAATTAGAAAAATACGTTCCTTTTCAACAAATATCTGGTGCACCGTATATTAACTTGCCGATAAATATTCAGCAAGAATTTAAACAAAATTCATGTTTGAATATTTACAAGAGGATTGGTAAAATAGCTAATATCGAAGACCTCTTTGATGAATATATTGAATCACCTGTACATTACAACTACAGAAACAAAATGGAGTATTCATTTAGTGCAATAGGTTATGATGTAGATAAAAAAGAAGAGTTTGATGGTTTTGCTTTAGGCTTTAAAAAACGAGGTACCTGGTGGATAGTAGAAAACCTAGAAAAAGAATCTGGAATGTTCGATGCTGATTTTGAAAACAACTTACACAATATTAGGAAGTATTGTGAGAATAGTGGCTTACCAGCTTGGCATCCTCCAAAAAAGGAAGGTTTTTTTAGATATTTAGTTGTTCGCAAAAGTTATAAAACAAATCAAGTTTTAATAAAACTTGTTACTTCTGACACTGATATAGAAAAGTTTGATTTAAAAGCCTTTGCTGATTATGTAGTTAGTTTATTAGGAGATAAAATTGCTGGGGTTTTACATACTATTAATAATGATATTGGCGATAATGCTCAATCTAGAATAGGCAATGAAACGACCCTCTTCGGCAGCAATGTTATACATGAAGATTTATTAGGCTTAGATTTTGAAATTAGTATGCAAAGTTTTTTCCAAACCAATCCTAAATGTGCCGAGCTGCTTTACAATAAGACAATAGATTATATTATTGAAAATAACGAAAGTATTAAAAATGATGGTGTAGTTATGGATTTGTTTTGTGGAACTGGAACCATTGGTCAAATGATAGCATCAAAAACAAATGCAAAAGTTATAGGTGTTGATATAATTGATGACGCAATAGAAAATGCAAAGGAAAATGCTCAAAAAAATGGAATTAATAATGTAGAGTTTTTTGCAGCTGATGTAAATAAATTTTTATACGAATATCCAGAATATCAAAACAAAATAGGAACAATTGTATTAGACCCTCCAAGAGCAGGAATATCTGGTAAAGCATTAAAAAGAGTAATTGAGTTAAATGCTAAACATATTGTTTATGTTAGTTGCAATCCTGGAACACAAGCTCGTGACATTGAAATTTTAACAGAAGCTGGTTATGAATTACAAAAAATAAGTTTAGTTGACCAATTCCCTCATACTAGCCATATAGAAGCTATTGCTAAATTTAAAAAAAGATGAGAGAAGAAATTCAAAAATGTATAGATATTCTAAATGAAGGAGGAATAATACTCTACCCTACTGATACTGTTTGGGGGTTAGGTTGTGATGCTACAAATGAAAAAGCCGTTGCTAAAATTTTTGATATTAAACAGCGTGAAGATTCAAAGAGCTTAATAACGATTGTATCTTCTGATGGGATGCTCCAACGTTACGTTAATGAGGTGCCTGAATTAGCATGGGACATTATGGATCTAGCTACAAAACCCACTACAATTATTTATCAAAATGCAAAAAACCTAGCAAAAAACTGCATAGCAAAAGATGGTAGTATTGGTATAAGATTGATTAAAGATGGGTTTGCTAATCAATTGGTTCATCGCTTTAACAAACCAATCATATCAACATCAGCAAATATAAGTGGAGATAAAACTCCTTCAAACTATAATAAAATAAGTGATATTATTAAAAACAAGGTCGATTTTGTAGTTAATTCCCAATTTGATACCGGAACTAATCAGTCATCTTCAATATTAAAACTTGCTTTAAATGGAGAAATTAAAATTTTAAGGAAATAAATTAGGCTAAAATCCTAATTTTGCCGATAATGAACCAACATATTCAACATCCTATATTTAATATTATCTCTGAAGCTGCTGCTGAATTAAAAGTAGACGCTTATGTAATTGGAGGTTTTGTTAGAGATATTATTCTTAAACGAAACTGTAAAGATATAGATGTAGTTGCAATAGGCTCAGGTATTGATTTAGCTAAATTAGTAGCTAAAAAAATTAATCCTAAAACAAAAGTAAGTGTCTTTAAGAACTTTGGTACTGCCATGCTAAAGTATGAAGATTATGAAATTGAATTTGTAGGTGCTAGAAAAGAATCCTACAATAGGAACTCAAGAAAACCTATAGTTGAAGACGGTACACTTGAAGATGATCAAAACCGTAGAGATTTTACTATTAATGCTTTAGCTATAAGTTTGAATAAAGCTAATCTAGGAGAACTCTTAGATCCTTTCGGAGGGATAGATCACATTGATAAAAGGATAATCAAAACTCCACTAGATCCTGAGATTACATACTCTGATGACCCTTTAAGAATGATGCGAGCTATCCGCTTTGCTTCACAATTAAATTTTGAAATTGAAAAAGAATCATTAAACGCCATTCGAGAAAATAGACAACGTATAAGAATTGTATCTAAAGAGAGAATTATTGATGAATTAAATAAAATTATACTATCCCCTATTCCATCTGTAGGATTTAAACATTTATTTAATACGGGTTTATTAGAAATTATTTTCCCTGAAATGGCATATCTACATGGGGTTGAATTTATAGGAGATAAGGGACATAAGGATAATTTTTATCATACAATTCAAGTATTAGATAATATTTGTATTAACACAAATAATTTGTGGCTTAGATGGGCAGCAATAATGCACGACATTGCGAAACCTGCTACCAAAAGATTTGAAAAGAATCATGGCTGGACTTTTCATGGCCATGAAGATAAGGGAGCTCGTATGACTCCTAAAATCTTTAAAAACTTAAAACTTCCCTTAGATAATAAAATGAAATATGTTCAAAAACTTGTACGATTACATTTACGACCTATTGCTTTAGTTAAAGAACATGTTACCGATAGCGCAGTAAGACGCTTACTTTTTGAAGCTGGTGAAGATATTGATGATCTAATGATTTTATGCAATGCAGACATTACATCTAAAAACAAAGAAAAGGTAAAGCAATACATGGCGAATTTTGCCCTAGTTGAGCAAAAAATAAAAGAAGTTGAAGAAAAGGACCAATTAAGAAACTGGCAACCACCTATAACTGGAGAAGTTATTATGAAAGCTCTAAATTTAAAACCATGTAGAGAAGTTGGCTTAATTAAAGATGCTATAAGAGAAGCTATTTTAGATGGTGATTTAGAAAACGATTTCAATGCTGCTTATCAATTTATGTTAAAACAAGCAGAACAAATAGGCCTAAAACAATAAATCAGTAATTTTATACAAAACATAAACTAACAACAATGAGCATATATAAATTTAGAGTTTTATTAGAAGGCGATTCAGAGGAACCTATATTTAGAGATATTGAAATTAAAAGCACTCAAAACTTTGATGATTTGCATGAAATAATTGTTGCTGCTTATGGTTTTGATAATTCACAAATGGCTTCATTTTACTTAAGTGATGAGCAATGGGAAAAAGGACAAGAAATTGCTTTGTTTGATATGAATGTTGAAGGAGATGAAAGTCAAATATTAGTAATGGACAAAACCATCCTCAATAATCACATCACTTGTGTTGGCGCTCATATACTTTACAGCTATGACTTTTTAAATATGCGTAATTTCTTTATCGAGTTAATAGAAACCAAAGTTAAAGAAGACCCTAAAGCATTTTACCCAAAAGTAGTTTATAGCCAAGGAGATATTCCTGCCCAAAAAATTGATGAGTTTTTAAGTGAAGAAGAAATGGCTAATGCTCTTTTAAAGGATGCTGGATTTGATGAGGATGGCGGAGAAGACGATTCAACAGGAGACGATATGTTTGAAGGTTTTGATGACTTTGACAATTATCAATAATGCAACCCCTACTCGTTGTCATTACAGGTCCAACTGCAGTTGGAAAAACAGATCTTTGCGTTCAAATTGCTAAACACTTTAACACAGAAATAATTTCTGCAGATTCTCGCCAATTTTACAAGGAATTATGCATAGGTACAGCTAAACCTTGTACCAAAGAAATGCAAAATATACCTCATCATTTTGTTGGACAACTATCCATTAAAGATAATTACAATGCAAATGACTTTGAAAAAGATGCCCTTTCTCTTCTTAAGAAGCTCTTTGAAATTCACAACATTGTTATTTTAACGGGTGGTTCTGGATTATTCATTGATGCATTATGCGATGGTTTTGATGAGGATTTACCAGGATCAAATACTGAACTTAGAAATAAGTTAGATGTACTATATAAAAAATATGGTATTGAAATATTACAAGAAAAATTAAAGCAATTAGATCCTATTTTTTACAAAGAAGTTGACCTCTCCAATGCAAAAAGATTATTTAGAGCCATTGAAGTTTGTCTGATTACTGGAAAACCTTTTTCAGAATTAAGAAAAGGTCAAGTGCAAAACCGTCCATTTAAAATACTAAAAATAGCCTTAAGTAGAGATCGTGAGGAGTTATTTGACCGCATTAACCAGCGAGTAGATATAATGATTAACCAGGGACTTCTTAAAGAAGTTAAGTCAATAATTAGTTATAAAAACCATAACGCTTTAAAGACAGTTGGATATACTGAGTTAATTGAACATCTAAACAACGAGATAAGCTTGGATCAAGCCATTGAAAAAATTAAAACAAATACTCGCAGGTACGCCAAAAGACAAATTAACTGGTTTATGAGGAATAATGAATACAAATGGTATCACCCTTCTGAAGAAAAGAAAATAATAGAATTAATCCAATCAAATATTAATTGATATATTTGAAAAAACTAAAAAATATGGAAAACCAAACTACACAGCAAAACGATCCAGGAAAAACAGTAGCAATTTTAAGTTATTGTACTTTAATTGGTTGGATTATAGCAATTGTATTAAATTCTGACAACAACAACAAATCAGAATTGGGAGTTTTTCATCTAAGACAAGGTTTAGGAATTTTTATTACTGGGTTTGCTATGGCTATCCTTAGCGGTATTCTTATGTTTATACCTTTTATTGGTTGGTTAATAGCTATCATTATTAACATTGGATATATTGCTTTATTTATATTTTGGATATTAGGCTTAATTTCTGCTATCAATGGAGAAAAGAAGTTAATACCAGTAGTTGGTCAATTATACCAAAACATTTTAGGAGGAATTAAATAATTACAATCTAACAGCAACAACACAAAAGTCATCTAGCTGTTCTGCTCCTTTTTTATCATTTATTGCTCTAATTAACTCTTTAGCTTCAACAGCATCTATTCTTTCATGTCCAGCATAGATATCCAATAATTCTAATATTTCAGATTTTAAACTCAATATTAGAATTTCATCTTTTTAGTTCCTCCAAACTTCTTAGCTGCCTTAGAGTTGCCCTTTTTCTTATTATTAACTGTTCCAGTTCCTCCACTAGATTTAATTTTAAAGCCTGTCTTTTTCTCTCTCGCTAATCGTTCTTCTTCAGCTTTCTTTGCAGCTGCTACTTCCTCTTCTTTCCTTTTTGCATCTAACTCTGCTTGTTTCTTTTCTTCTTCAGCTAAACGTGCCTGTTCCTCTTCAATTTTCTTATTCATTTCCTCTATTGCCTTTTCATTAGCCAACCTTTCCTCTTCTATTTTCTTAGCATCAGCAATTGCTTTTTCTTTAGCTAATCTCTCTTCCTCTTCCTTTTTGTCTTGCTTATCAGCTTCTGCTTTTGCTTTAGCTTCTGCTTCTGCTCTTAATTTTGCCTCCTTTTCAGCTTTCTCCTTAGCTATTTTATCTTCTTTTTCTTTTTGTTTAGCTAATTCTTTATCTGCTTTTGCTTTAGCCTCTGCTTCTTTTGCTGCTAATGCTTCTGCCTCTGCTTTTTCTTTTGCTAACTTTTTCTCAGCTTGTTCCTTCTCTTTAGCTAACTTCTCTGCCAATGCCTGAGCTTCTTTTTCTTTTGCGGCTAATGCTTCTGCTTCTGCTTTCTCTTTTGCCAATCTTTCTTCTTCCTGAAGCTTTGCTTGCTTTTCCGCTTCAGCTTTAGATTTTGCCTCTAATTCTGCTTGCTTTTTTGCTTCTGCTTCTGCTTTCTCCTTAGCTATTTTTTGCTCTTCTTGTAATTTTTGTTGTGCTTCTTTTTCAGCTTTAGCCTTTGCTTCAGCCTCTTTTGCTGCTATTGCCTCTGCATCAGCCTTCTCCTTAGCTAACTTTTTCTCAGCTTGTTCTTTCTCTTTAGCCAATTTCTCTGCTAATGCCTGAGCTTCTTTTTCTTTTGCGGCTAATGTTTCTACTTCTGCTTTCTCTTTGGCTAATCGTTCTTCTTCCTGAAGCTTTGCTTGTTTTTCCGCTTCAGCTTTAGATTTTGCTTCCAATTCTGCTTGCTTTTTTGCTTCTGATTCTGCCTTCTCTCTTGCTAGTCGTTCCTGTTCCTGCAGTTTTGCTTGTTTTTCTGCCTCAGCCTTAGCTTTAGCCTCTGCTTCTTTTGCCGCTAATGCTTCTGCCTCCGCTTTCTCTTTAGCTATTTTTAGCTCTTCTTGTAATTTTTGTTGTGCTTCTTTTTCCGCTTTAGCATTTGCTTCAGCCTCTTTTGCTGCTATTGCCTCTGCCTCAGCCTTCTCCTTAGCTAATCGCTCTTCCTCTTGCCTATTTGCTTGAGCTTCTTCCTTAGCTTTAGCCTCTGCTTTTTTAGCTTCTTTTGCTTCTGCTTCTGCTTTCTCTTTGGCTAATCGCTCTTCCTCTTGCTTCTTTGCTTGGGCTTCTGCTTCTGCTTTAGCTTTTGCTTCTGCCTCTGCTGCTGCCTTTGCTTCTGCTTCTGCTTTCTCTTTGGCTAATCGTTCTTCCTCTTGCTTCTTTGCTTGGGCTTCTGCCTCTGCTTTTGCTTTTGCTTCTGCCTCTGCTGCTGCCTTTGCTTCTGCTTCTGCTTTCTCTTTGG
>JARGOE010000010.1:5346-19317 GCA_029210015.1 Vicingaceae bacterium | reverse complement strand
TTCTTTGCTTGGGCTTCTGCCTCTGCTTTTGCTTTTGCTTCAGCTTCTGCCTTAGCTTTTGCTTCTGCCTCTGCTTTCTCTTTGGCTAATCGTTCTTCTTCAGCTTTTTTAGCTGCTGCTTCTGCTTCTGCTTTTGCTTTTGCCTCAGCAGCCGCACGCTCTTCTTCTTCTTTCTTAAGTCGTTCAGCTTCTTCATGCTTAGCTTGTGCTTTTGCCATTAAAGCCAGTTTAGCTTTAGGATCTGATTGATTTGGATCCAGACTAAGAGCTTTTGTATAATGAGTTTTTGCTGTTTCAAAATCTTTTTTGAAAAAAGCTTTGTCACCTTCTTTCATAGCAATAGCATAATCTTTCTTTTTTTGTTTTTCAGCTTCTTCTCTAGCTTTTTTCTGCTCTACAAAACTTGTTAAAATTCCATTTAGCTTACCTGAAATAGGTGCTGTATAACCCATGTCCCAGTCAATTTCTCCTGTTCTAGAATCATATTTAGACTTTCCAATTGGGTTAGATAAAAAACTCACATTTAAATCTTTATCCTTCTTAAATAAAGTCATTTCAACAAATAAATCAGCTAACTTTTTTCTATTATCTGGCGGAACTCCCTTCGTACTTATTTCAATTTTTTTCGATTCATAACCTGCCTTTTCATAAAGCACAGTATAGTTCTTTTCAAAATCTAAATAAAACTCATAACCACCCTTACCATCTGTGATAACATTATTAACATAGCTCCCATTAGACATTAATTTCACGCTAATACCAGGCAAGGCATCTTCAGTAAAATAATCAGTAACTTCTCCTGTAAGTAATAGTTTATTGGCGTTTTCATCTTGAGCATTTACCATAAATGGCAACAGGATAAAAATTAACAACTTCATATAACGCATAATCAATCTTTTAGGTTTACAAATATCGAAAATATTAAACACGAACCTTGCCAAATACAATATTTTAATTAACAGATTTAATGTTTAAAAATGGCTATTTTGTAGTAGTTTTACAACTTTAAACTAGTTTTGAAGTTATGCTTGAAAAAGGATTATTTTCATCTTATTACATGGCACCTATTGCCTATTTCTACTATATAAATAAACATAAAAGTATTATCGAAGATGTAAATGAAAATTTTGTTAAACAAACCTATCGAAATAGATTTTATATTTTAAGTCCTAATGGTGTTCAAAACCTAACCATTCCTTTAATTAAAGTTAAAAGAAAAAAACCTTTTAAGGATGTTAGGATTGCTTATGACGAAAATTGGCAAAAAATTCATTGGAAATCTATTGAGTCTGCTTATAGAAGTTCTCCTTACTTTGAATTTTACGAAGATGAATTTGAGCCTCTTTTTAATAAAAAATTTGATTTTTTAATTGATTTAAATACAGAGTTGCAATCAAAAATATTAGAATCTATTGGATTTAGCATTGAAGTAGAAAGAAGTACCAAATACTGTGAACCAAATTACCAAACCACAGATTACAGAGCAATTCTAACACCTAAAATAAAGATTCAAGACTTAAACTTCCCTAGTTATTTACAAGTATTTAATGACAGATTACCATTTGCAAAAAACCTTAGCATTATTGATTTGTTATTTAATGAAGGACCTAATTCAATTAGTTATATAAATAATATTACATCTAATGTCTAAACTCTCTAAAGAGAATAGGTTTTTAGACTTTTCTGATTATGGTAGATCTATCGCTAAAATCATTGCTAAATTATTACTAAACACACCAATCACACCTGTTCATGTTACTTTTGGATTTCTAATAATTGGAATGATTGCAATGTACTATATTCTCCTTGAGCAATTTTATATTGTGGCAATTTTATTAGTTTTAAAATCAATTATAGATGCTGTTGATGGTGAATTAGCAAGATTGAGAAATACCCCTTCATATGTCGGTCGCTATTTAGATTCCATTTTTGATTTATTACTCAACTTTGGTTTCTTGTATGTTATTCACACTATAACTTACACGACTATTTGGATGACTATAATAGCATTTATAGCTATTCAACTACAAGGAACAGTTTACAATTATTATTATACTATTTTACGTAATAGACTCTCAGGAAGTGATACTACAAGTAGAGTTAAGGAAAATTCATTTCCTAAAGCAATGAATGGCGAAAGTCAAAAAGCAGTTAATTTTTTATATATTATCTTTAAGATACTATATAGCGGATTTGATTTTATCATACTAAATTTAGATAAGGAGGCTCAAAAATTAAAAAAAATACCCAACTGGTTCATGACTATTGTTTCAATTTACGGCTTAGGGTTTCAATTACTAATAATAGGTGTAATGCTAATAATTGGATTGAAAAATTATATTATTCTATTTATAATCTACTACTCTGTATTTATCTTATTTATTTTATTTATTCGTAAAATATTTTTACCCATAAATAATTAGACCGTAGTTCAACTTTTAATGCCGCAATAAATAATATATTTGTTTAATGATTTATTTAACGCGAAGAGAAAGATTTAACGCAGCCCACAGACTTTATAAACCTGAATGGGATGATAAAAAAAACTTTGATGTCTTTGGAAAATGCTCCAATCCTAATTGGCATGGTCATAATTATGAGCTATTTGTTACAATTAAAGGGGAGACTAATCCTGAGACTGGTTTTGTAATAAATTTAAAGATATTGAGTAAAATTGTAAGAGAAAAAGTAATAGAAAAATTAGATCATAAAAATCTAAATATTGACGTAGACTTTATGCAAGGAAAAATTACTTCAGCTGAAAACATTGCTATTGCTGTGTGGAATGAAATAGAATCTGAAGTTAGTAAGTTAGGATGTAAACTTCATTGTGTAAAAGTGGTTGAAACAGAAAACAACTCTATTGAGTATTACGGATAAAACCAATAAAATGGAAAAAGGATATAAGAAAATAGAAGACTATAATGAAGAAAAGATAGAAGCTTTATCAACCCATTATAAAAAGGTGATTGAAGACCTGGGTGAAGACCCTACACGTGAAGGATTGGAGAAAACACCAGAGCGAGTTGCTAAAGCCATGCAATTCTTAACCCATGGCTATGAATTAAACCCTTCTGAAATTATTAAGAGTGCTATGTTTACCGAAGACCACAATCAAATGGTTATCGTTAAAGATATAGAGGTATACTCTATGTGTGAACACCACATGCTACCCTTCTTTGGTAAAGCTCATATTGCTTATATACCAAATGGAAAGATTGTAGGTTTAAGCAAAATTCCTCGTGTAGTAGATGCTTTTGCTAGACGACTTCAAGTTCAAGAAAGATTAACAGATCAAATAAAAGATTGCATTGAAGAAACATTAAAACCACTAGGTGTTGCTGTAGTAATCGAAGCACAACATATGTGTATGCAAATGCGAGGAATTCAAAAACAAAACTCAGTAACAACTACTTCTTCTTTTACTGGAGCCTTTGAAAAAGACAGTACAAGAAAAGAGTTTATCTCGTTAATATCCAGTAAATTATCATAACTCAACTAAAGTTAATAATTAAATAATTAAAATTATGCTTACCAGCCCTATTTTTATTATCGGAATTGTATTTATGCTAATCGGATTAGCTGTTGGTCAAATGCTAAAGTCCAAATTTAAAAAATATAGTAAAATACCATTGTCAACTAATATGAGTGGGAAAGAAGTTGCTGAAAAAATGTTAATAGACCATGGCATTGGAGGTGTTAGAGTTGAATGTTTTCAAGGAAAGTTGACTGACCATTACAACCCTTCAAATAAAACGGTGAACTTAAGTCCAGAAGTATACGAAGGAAGAAGTGCGGCTTCTGCAGCAATTGCTGCTCATGAATGTGGTCATGCTGTTCAGCATGCTACTGCATATAGTATGTTACAATTTCGTTCAGCTATGGTTCCTATCCAAAATGCTAGTGGAAAAATTATAAATGCCATTGTAATGATTAGCATATTTGGAGGGTATTTTTTGTTTAATGCGCTACCCTACAACTTAATTCTTTATGTAATAATTGCAGCATACTCAGTAATTACTCTATTTAGTATTATTACATTACCAGTAGAGTTTGACGCTAGCAGGCGAGCATTAGTTTGGATTAAACAAAATGGAGTTGTTAATTCAACTGAATACAATAGTGCAAAAGATGCTTTAAAGTGGGCTGCAATGACTTATGTAGTTGCTGCTCTTGGTTCTTTAGTTACTTTAATGTATTATATTTCATTACTTGCTGGCAGAAGAGATTAAAACTTGTTTATAAAATAACAGAATAGACTACCATTTTTAAGGATAAAATTTTACTTTTGGTAATCTTATAAAAAATCAAAAAAACATGAGTGTACTCGTAAATAAAAATTCAAAAGTTATAGTTCAAGGTTTTACAGGTGGTGAGGGAACTTTCCATGCTGGACAAATGATAGAATATGGAACCAATGTTGTTGGTGGTGTTACTCCTGGTAAAGGTGGTTCAAAACACTTAGACAGACCTGTTTTTAACACTGTTGAAGATGCAGTTAAAGAAACTGGCGCTGATGTTTCTATTTTATTTGTGCCTCCAGCATTTGCTGCTGATGCAATTTTAGAAGCTGCTGATGCAGGTATCAAAGTAATTATTTGTATTACTGAAGGTATCCCTGTAAAAGATATGATTCCTGTAAAAGAGTATTTAAAAGATAAAGATTGTAGATTAATAGGGCCTAACTGTCCTGGAGTTATTACTCCTGATGGTGCTAAGGTTGGTATTATGCCTGGATTCATCTTTAAAGATGGAAATATTGGCATTGTATCTAAATCTGGAACATTGACTTATGAAGCTGCTGATCAAGTTGTAAAAGCTGGATTGGGTATTTCTACAGCTATTGGTATTGGTGGTGATCCAATTATTGGAACTACTACACAACAAGCTATTGAGTTATTTATGAATGACCCTGAAACTGCGGGAATTGTTATGATTGGTGAAATTGGAGGAAATCTAGAAGCCAATGCTGCTGAATGGATTAAAGCTAATGGAACTAAACCAGTTGTTGGTTTTATTGCTGGAGAAACTGCTCCTGCTGGAAGAACGATGGGACATGCTGGAGCAATTGTAGGTGGAGAGAATGACACAGCTCAAGCCAAGAAAAGAATAATGAGAGAATGCGGAATTACAGTTGTTGATTCCCCTGCTGATATAGGTGAAGCTATGGCTGAGTTAATGCGCGTTAATGCTTAATTGAAAAATAAACTAATTTATAAAATAGCGAATAAGTTCTTATTCGCTATTTTAATAAACAATACAATATGAAATTACTTGAAGGAAAAGTTGCAATAATTACTGGTGCTACTAGAGGTATTGGAAAAGGAGTTGCTGAAGTTTTTGCTAAAAATGGTGCTAACATTGCTTTTACCTATGTTTCTTCTGATGAAAAAGCAAAAGCATTTGAAGCAGAATTAAATGGTATGGGCATTAAAGCTAAAGGATACAAATCTAATGCTGCTGAATACGTTGCTGCCGAAAAGTTTATTAACGATGTTGTTCAAGAATTTGGACAAATTGATGCTATTGTAAACAATGCTGGTATTACTAGGGATGGTTTACTAATGCGTATGAGTGAAGAAAACTGGGATGATGTAATGAATGTTAACCTTAAATCGGTTTTTAACATCACTAAATGTGCTTTAAAAACTTTATTAAAACAACGTTCAGGCTCTATTATCAACATGAGTTCTGTTGTTGGTATTGAAGGTAACCCAGGACAATCTAACTACGCTGCATCAAAAGCTGGTGTAATTGGTTTTACAAAATCTATCGCTCAAGAGTTAGGCTCTAGAAACATTAGATGTAATGCTGTTTGCCCAGGCTTTATAGAAACCGAAATGACTGCTGATTTAGATGAAGCTGTAAAAGCTAAATGGATGGAAGATATACCATTAAAACGTGGTGGAACTCCTGAAGATGTAGCTAACGCTTGTTTATACTTAGCTTCAGATTTATCTACTTATGTATCCGGACAAACATTAAACGTTTGTGGTGGAATGCAAACGTAATAAAATCATATACTTATGATATAAAGCCTCGCAATTGCGGGGCTTTATGCATTTATTTGATTTCGTCAAACAACTTTTATAAACAATCTCTTTATCACAATAATTTCATCTCGAAAACGTAACTATAATTCATTATTCATACATTAGCACAATAAGTGTTGAGCATTGACAGATAATAAACTAAACATACTTTTTTTAGCCTCTTGGTACCCCAACAAAGTGTTTCCTAAAAATGGAAATTTCATACAAGAGCATGCCAAAGCGGTAAGTGGCTTATGTAATGTAGCAAGCCTGCACATTATCTCAAAAGATCAAGAAAACAAGTTTGATATTGAAAAATCAACCACCAACAACTTGCTTGAGATAATTGTTTATTATAAAAAAATTAAAGGCAACTCCCCTATTCACAAATACATAAAATTAAAGCGCAGACACGAAGCTCACCTTAAAGGTTACCATGAAATACTAAACACCATTAACAAAATAGACATTACCCACTTAAATGTGACGTATCCTGCTGGCTTGTTTGCATTATATTTAAAAAGAAGACACAATATACCTTTTGTAATAACAGAACACTCTACAGCTTACCTACCTTCTTCTAAACATCAGTTTAGTAAATTAGAAACTAAATGGATAAAAGAAATTGGCAGCAATGCTTCTTTAATTTGTCCTGTATCAAATGATTTAGCTACAAACATGAAAACCTTTGGGGTAAACAACTACTACCAAGTTGTACCTAACGTGGTTAACTCTGAAGTGTTTTATGCATTAGCTGATAATAAAGAAGAAGCTAAAACCAAAAAGATATTACACATATCTAACCTTAAAGATGAGCATAAGAACATATCAGGCATTTTAAACACTATTAAAAGATTATGTTTAAAACGTACAGACTTAGAATTTACCATTGCTGGCGATGGTGATATTGATTATTGGAAAAAAGAGGCTGAACAACTTAAAATACCATCTTTTGTAGTGAAATTTGAAGGAGAAAAGAACCCAACAGAAGTTGCTGAAATGATGAGAAACACTGATTTGTTTTTATTATTTAGCAATTATGAAAACTTACCTTGTGTTATTTCAGAATCGTTAATATGTGGCACCCCTGTTTTATCTACTAATGTAGGAGGTATTAATGAAATGCTTACCAATGATAATGGAATGTTAATTGAAAAAGGTAACGAAGAACAATTAGAAAGCACCATTGAGTTGATGCTAGATAAGATTGGAACATATAACAGAACACAAATTAGTGATACTGCAAAAAAAGCATATAGCTATACTTCCGTTGGTGAAGAGTTTTTAACTATTTATAAAACCATTTTATCTAATTGAGTACAAATGATGGCATACAATCTTTAGTTAAAGGCTTTTTTAAACGAAAAGGTGGCTATATCTTATCTTCAATAATAATTAGCAAAGTATTTAGCTTCCTGTTATCCATATTTGTAGTAAAACATCTTACCACAAATGATTTTGGTAACATCTCTTACTCATACAACATTATAAGCTTTATAATTCCATTTATGGGTTTTGGAATATTTCAAAGCTTAAGCAGATTTGCTCCTATTGCTAATTCTCAATCAGAAAAAAGAAGAATTTTTAAATTCACCTTTTGGAGGGGAGTTTTAGCTTCTATAATAATTACTATAATTCTTATTGCTTTAGCAGGTATAATTACTCAGAACTTACCCAATGCTAAACACTACCTTATTTATTTAAGCTTTTTAGTGTTGTCGTTATTTATAATGGAGAGTGTTAAACTTCTTTACAGGGTTTATAATCTTAATAAACTATATGCATATATAGAAATAAGCCATTCCTTGCTTCTACTTGTTTTAGGGGTTACATTAACTTACTTTCTTGATGGAGTTGGTTATGTTTTAGCGCTACTTATTAGTCCCCTAATTATAGCTTTATTATTAACCATAAAAAACAAGCTTTATAAAAAAACTCCAGCAACCAAGTACGATAGAGTAGAAAAACTAACCTTTTGGAAATATGGCTTTTTTACAAGTATTGGTGGATTGGCGGCAAAATTATTATTCTCCATAGATATTTTAATGATTGGTTTCTTATTAAAAGACGAAACTGAAGTTGCCCTATATAAAGCTGCATCCTTAATTCCATTTAGCCTTTTATTTATACCAAATGGTTTCATTCAAACTGATTTAATAAAACTTACTAGAGAATACCAAAACAAAGCATTCTTAAAAAAATACATTTTAAACTATCTTAAATTATTTGGGCTAATAAGTATTGTTACGGCTATTACACTAACTCTATTAGCCGAACCTATCATGCAATTTTTTGGAGAAAAGTATCACAGTGCTTACCCACTAATTCCTGTTTTTGCAATTGGTATTATTGGTGCTTTTGTATTTAGAAATTTATTTGGCAATCTTTTAGATGCTTTTGGCTGGGCAAAAACAAGCGCAATCCTATCAATTACCATCTTACTTTTAGATGTTGTTCTAAATTACTTTTTGGTAAAAGAACATGGAATTATAGGAGCTGCCTATTCTACAAGTATACTTTTATGGTCTTCTGGAATCTTATCAGCTATAGCTATTCTAGTATACTTAAAGCGATTAAAGTAAACTGGTTAAATCTTCAACTCCTATCACTCTTTCTACCGTAAATCCTTCAGCATATTCAATACCAATATCTCTACCAAAACCAGTCATTCTTGCTTTAACTGACTTTAAAAAATCTTCTCCAGAAATTGGAGTCTTAGGTTCTTCAGATTTAGGATTGTAAAACTGTGAACTAAAAGCCATTATCGCTTCCATTTTTTTATCTACAAAAGCCGAAACATCAACTACAAAATCAGGCTTTAAATATCTATCTTGAATATAATGATAAACAGATTTTGGTCTCCAATGCTCTTGTCGCTGACCATCTAATTCAGTATCAACTTTTAACAATCCACTATAAAAACAAGCTTCAGATATTAATTGTGAAGCTCTCCCATGATCAGGATGTCTATCCTTTGGTGCGTTAGCAAAAACAATCTCAGGCTGATATTTTCTAATCATTTTTATAATACCCAATTGATGCTCTCTATCGTTACTAAAAAAACCATCAGCATACCCTAAATTTTCACGAATAGAAACACCCAAGATTCTAGCAGCATTATTTGCCTCAACAACTCTAAGTTCAGCACTACCTCTACTTCCTAACTCACCTTTAGTTAAATCCAATATGCCAACTTTTTTCCCTTGAGCAATATGTTTTAAAATTGTTCCACTACAACCTAACTCAACATCATCAGGGTGCACTCCTATTGCTAATATATCTAGTTTCATAATAATTGATTAAAATCATACAAATATAAATATTTATTGAGCTAGAGGGCTTATATTTACTTTTACTTAAACTTAAGTTATGAGAATAGAATTTAAAGGAGCAGCAAGAACCGTTACTGGAAGTAAACATCTGATAACACTTTATAACGGAAAAAAGATACTACTAGATTGTGGCTTATTTCAAGGAAGAGCAGCTGCTGAACATAACGACAATAAAACTTTAGGCTTTGATGCTTCAAGTGTAGATTATTGTATTCTTTCCCATGCCCACATTGATCACTCTGGCGCAATACCTTACTTGGTAAAAGAAGGATTTAAAGGAAAAGTTTTTTGCACCCATGCCACAAAAGATTTATGTGACATAATGTTGGTAGACAGTGCTCACATTCAAGAGTCAGATGTTGCATACACGAATAGACGAAGAGAACAAAAAGGGTTAAGCTTAATTGAGCCCCTTTATACCATTGAAGATGCGAAAAAAGCTTTAGAACACTTTAAAGGTGTAGAATATGAGAAATGGATTAAAATTGACGATGAGCTTGAATTATGCTTTACAATAGTTGGACATATCCTTGGAGCTGGAGCTGTCAACCTAAAAATAAAGGAAAATGGCAAGACACATAAGCTATGCTATACTGGAGATATTGGACGACAAAATCATAAAATTATAAAAAACCCCAGACCATTCCCTCAAGCAGATTACATCATTACTGAAAGCACATATGGAGATAGGCTTCATGAAGACTTATCACATTCTGAAGATAAATTATATGGTGTTGTAAATGAGACTTGTGTAGTTAAAAAAGGTAAATTAATAATCCCTGCTTTTAGTTTAGGAAGAACCCAAGAAATTGTTCATGCTCTAGACAGGTTGGAAACCGCAGGAAGACTACCAAGAATTAATGTATATGTTGATAGTCCTTTATCAACTAATGCTACTGAAATTATGAGAGCTCATCCTGAGTGCTATAATGAAAGAGTGCTTGAATACATGAAAATTGATAGTGACCCTTTTGGGTTTAATCGTTTAAAATATATTCGTGACGTTAATGAGTCAAAATTATTAAATGCCTCTAAAGAACCTTGCATTATTATTTCTGCATCAGGAATGATGGAAGCCGGTCGTATCATACATCATCTTAGAAACAATATAGGAAATAAGAAAAATACCATTTTGATTGTTGGATACTGTTCTCCATATACTTTAGGACATAGAATTGCTAGAGGCGACAAAAAAATAAAATTATTTGGTGAAGAAATTGAAGTAAAAGCGGATATCCAAATAATGGATGAATATAGTGCTCATGGAGATTATAATGAAATGATTGAATACTTAAAATGTCAAGATCCAAAAAAGGTTAAAGAGCTATACTTAGTACATGGCCAATTTGAAACACAAGTAAAATATAGAGAAAGACTTGAGAATGTAGGTTTTGAAAGAGTTCGAATTCCAAGTTTAAATTCAGAATATTTAATTGATTAAAGAGAGGCTTTAACTATTCTATCTTTAGTATTGATATCCTTGATAATATCAACATTCTTAAATCCTTTTTGTAACAACATATCCTTAACTTCATTTCCAAAATTCTCATTGATTTCAAAGTAGAGCTTACCTCCTGCTTTTAAATTGCTCTGTGCAAACTGACTTATTGCATTATAAAAAATCAAAGGAGTTTCATCTTCAACAAACAAGGCTAAATGAGGCTCATAATCCAATACATTTTCTGACATCATAGCTTTCTCTTTATTAGTAATATATGGTGGATTACTTACAATAATATCTAAACCTTCATCCAACTTGCTACTCTTATTGGCTAATATATCATATACAAAAAAAGTAATATCAACATTATTTGATTCAGCATTATTTTCTGCAATTACCAGAGCATCTGTACTTATCTCACAAGCTAAAACTTTTAAAGTTGGTTTATTTTTTTTTAATGAAATAGGAATACATCCGCTACCTGTACCTATATCTAAAACCGTTAAATCGTCAGTATTTTCTCTTAAAATTAAATCTACTAATTCTTCTGTTTCTGGTCTTGGAATTAATGTAAACTCATTAACCCTAAAGGGTAACCCATAAAACTCCCACCCCCCTATAATATAAGCTAAAGGCTTAAATTGTTTTAATTCCTTAACAGCATAAATCACTTTTAGCAATTCAGATTCAGACAATGAGCTTTCATCGCTTAATAGTAAATCTACTTTTGTTAAATGAAAATAATGCTGAAAGACAATAGCCACCATCTGTTCAATTTCAGAAGCACCATAAAACCCAACTAATTCGTCCTTAAAATAACATTTAGCAGATTTTATAGAATTGTTTGGCATTTTCATTGCAACAAAGCTATTAATAAATACTGTTATTAACTTGTAATAACTTTCATTTATAGAGCGAATGAAGTTTTTACAATTATTACTATTTTGGCACTAAAATCTTTAATAAACATGAAGAAAATTCAATCTATTCTACTAATAAGCTATGTTTGCTTAAGTGGATTATCATTTTCACAAGACGAAGTAAACGTAGGCGACTCAACTGCTTTAGATGGTGCTAAAGCTCAAATGCTATACAATACTGGAATTGAAAAATTTAATGCAAAAGATTTAGCTGGAGCAATGAATTATTTTGATTCAGCGATAGCTCTTTTACCCAATTTTGACAAAGCCTATTTTAACAGAGGATCTATCAACTATCAACAACAAAAATTTAATAAAGCTATTACTGATTTTAATAAAGTAATAGAAATTAATCCAGACTCTAATAGTGCCGCTTACTTTTTAAGAGGTCGTTCTTACCAAGAATTAAATAAAACTGATGATGCATTAAAAGACTTTAGCAATGCAATTAAAACTGACAACACTAATGCTAAAGCTTATTATTACAGAGGTGGTATATATTTCTTACAAGACAAATACAAAGAAGCGATAGCCGATTACACTAATGCTGTTAAAAACAAACCGGATTATGCTTACGCTTACAATGATAGAGGTTCTGCCAAAAGATTATCAGAAGATTATGCTGGAGCCATTAAAGACTATGAGAAAGCTATTTTAGTTGATGATAAGCTTCATTTTTTACACAACAACTTAGGTAGTGCGTTAAGAAACAACAAAGAATATGATAAAGCTATTGCAAGCTACACTAAAGCTATTGATTTGAAAAGTGACTACTATTTAGCTTATAATAACCGCGGATTAGCTAAATATGAGAAAGGTGATTACAATGGCGCAATCAAAGATTTTAGTGATGCTATTCGCTTAAAAACTAGCTATGCCTACTCTTTTAGCAATAGAGCTGCAGCAAAATACAAGTTAAAAGATTATAAAGGATGTGTTGAAGATTGTAACAAAGCGTTAGTTATAGACAAAACTATAGCTGCAGCTTATCTTAACAGAGGTATTGCCAGAGAAATGTTAAGAGAGGAAGATAAAGCTTGTGAAGATTGGAATAGAGCCGCTGAACTTGGGTTGAAAAATGGAAAACTATTTGTTCAACAAAGCTGTGATTAATAACTGTTTAGACTTATTTCTATTATGAAAAAATTTATATACTTATTTTCAATTTTATTTTGTGCAGCTATAGTTAATGCACAAGACGTACCTTTTGATAAAAAAATATTTAAAGAACAAAAGGATGCTTTTAAAGCTGCTAAGGAACAACTCGATATCGGTTATGACCTTTATGAAGTAATTCCTGAAAGTTACCTTGACATTAATGAGGGTGATTATAAAATGCGTCAGGTTTATTACAGAGATGCCTTAAAGCCTTTATTTAATGCTAATAAGTTTAATCCAAATAACGCTCAGTTAAATTATCGTATAGGAAGATGCTACATTATGAACGCGGTATATAAAGAAGAAGCTGTTCCACATTTAGAAAAAGCATTAAAGCTTAATCCAAATGTTGCCCCAGACATACAGTATCATTTAGGGATTGCTTACCATATCACTATGGATTTTGATAAAGCTATTAATGCTTTTGAAAAATATAAAAGTGTTTTGGTTTCAAAAAACCCAGATGAGTTGGTTGATGTGAATAAACGTATTGAAGAATGTAAATATGCAAAAGAATTAATATCTAAACCTGAGCGTGTTTTTATTGATAATTTTAATAGACCAGTAAACTCAAAGTATCCAGAATATGGAGCTATAATTAGTGCTGACGAATCAGTTATGATGTTTACATCACGAAGAAACACATCAACTGGAGCAGACAAAATGCCTGAGGGCTCTACTGATTATTATGAAGATATATATATCACAAAAAAAGTTGACGGTAAATGGACTACTCCTGAAAACATGGGAGAGCCAATTAACACTGAAGGTCATGACGCCACTACAGCTATTGCTCCAGATGCTCAAAGCATGATTATTTACATTGATGATAAAGGTGATGGCAACTTATATGAGTGCAAACTTGTTGGGAACACTTGGAGCAAACCAAAAAAGATGAATAAAAATATCAACACTAAAGCTCATGAGTCATCTGCGAGTTATTCTAACGATGGTAAAACATTATATTTTGTTAGTAATAAAGATGGTGGATTTGGTCATCACGATATGTATGTAACAAATTGGGATGAAACATTAATGGATTGGGGACCAGCTAAAAACTTAGGTCCAACATTAAACACAAAGTACAA
>JARGOE010000010.1:0-5246 GCA_029210015.1 Vicingaceae bacterium | reverse complement strand
GATGCTGAAACATTAAAACCAGTAGGTGCAGAATTGGAATTAATTGACATTGAAGAAAACAAAACCCTTGCTGTTTTCGAGAGCAATGAAAGTACAGGTAGTTACTTAGTTTCATTACCTTCAGGTAAAAATTATGGGTTAATTGTTAGAGAAGATGGCTATTTGTTTCATTCTGAAAACTTTAACATACCTGAAACTGCCGCATATCAGCAAGTTGAAAAGAATATTGACTTAAAGAAAATTAAAGTTGGTAGTGCTATTGTACTAAAAAACATCTTTTATGATTACAACAAAGCTACTCTTCGAGATGCTTCTAAAAATGAGTTAGATCGTTTAACTAAATTATTAACTGAAAATCCAACTTTAAAAATTGAGTTATCAGCACATACCGATTCTAGAGGTGGAGATAAATACAATGAGCAATTATCACAAAAAAGAGCTCAAAGTTGTGTGGACTATTTAATTGGTAAAGGTATTAGTAAGGATAGATTAATAGCCAAAGGTTACGGGGAAACTATGCTAATCAAAACAGACGCTGAAATAGCTAAATTAAAATTTGAAGATGAGAAAGAAGCAGCTCATCAAGAAAATAGAAGAACGGAATTTAAAATTTTAGAAAAATAAAAAATGAATAATTACATCAATTTATTTAAATCTGATTTTTTTAGTGGTGTATTAGCTGTAACCAAAAAAACGTGGTTAAAAGTATTGTACGCCTATTTAATGTATTATTTCTCTATGCTAATTTTAGGCGGCTTGTTTGCTTTAGTTGCTATCTCTAGCTCTATTGATTTAAGTTTTTTCACCAAAAACCTTGGTAACCCTAACCCTTCACAACAAGAAACATTATTATTTATTCAGCAATTTTCCGATATGATTGCTACACCAGAATTTTTGGTTCCGATGATAATTCTTTTTGTCATTTTATTAGTTATGGGCTCTTGGAATTACTACTTTGCCTTTATAACTACTAATTCAGAGGTTAAATCGAAGAACAAAAAATTTGGTCAGTTATTAAGACAATCTTTTAGTGTAGAAATATTTAAACTAATAGGTATTTCACTTCTGCTCAACATTATTATATGGCTTTTATTTGTTATTGCAATTATGAGTGCAGGTATTTCTCCTTTATTAGCATTTATACTTTTTATAGTTGCATGCGTTGCCTGCATGAGGTTTGCATTAGTAATACCTGCTTTTGTTGTTGGTAATTACAACTTTAGTTCATCTTTTGCTTTTAGCTTTTACCACATTACTTGGAAAAGAGCTTTAAAATATTTTGGTATTTCTATTTTAGCAATGTTGGTTTTAATGGGAGTTAGTTTAATTATTGGCTTATTATCAGGATTATTTGCTTTAATCCCTTTCTTAGGTATTATCATTCAAACATTAGTAAATATTGCTTTTGGAGCCATAATGATGGCTGTGATGACGAGTATTATGGTAGGCTTATTTTATAGATATTCGGAAGTCCCAAAAACAGAAGAATCAACTGAAATTGAATAAAAAGGTTTACAACAAACCTTCAATAATCTTTTCGATAGAATACCCGTCAGCCTCAGCTTTGTAATTACGTACGATACGGTGGCGTAGAATTGGCTCTGCAACAGCTTTTACATCTTCAATATCTGGTGAGTATTTACCATTAATTGCAGCATGACATTTAGCGCCTATAATTAAATACTGTGAAGCACGAGGTCCAGCCCCCCAACTTAAATAACTATTTACTGTTTCGTTTGCAAATTGACTTCCTGCCCTAGTACTTGATGCTAATTTTACAGCATATTCCATTACATTGTCGGCAACAGGTAATTTTCTTATTAGATCTTGAAAAAACACTATTTCTTCAGCACTCATGATATTGTTAACATCAGCAGTAAAATTTGAGGTTGTATTTTTTACTATAGCTAACTCTTCTTCGTACTTTGGATAATCTACCCAAACATTAAACATAAATCTATCCAACTGAGCTTCTGGCAAAGGATAAGTTCCCTCCTGCTCTATCGGGTTTTGAGTTGCCAACACAAAAAACGGACTATCTAATTTGTATTGATGCCCTGCTGCAGTAACTGTACGCTCCTGCATTGCTTCTAATAAAGCTGCTTGAGTCTTAGGTGGGGTTCTGTTAATTTCATCTGCTAGAATAATGTTAGCAAACAAGGGTCCTTTAACAAATTTAAAATTCTTTGTTTCATCTAAAATTTCAGAACCAATTATATCTGAAGGCATTAAATCTGGTGTAAATTGTATCCTATTAAAATCTAAGCCTAATGAATTTGATATTGTACTAACTAGAAGTGTTTTAGCTAAACCAGGAACTCCAACTAATAAACAATGTCCCTTACTAAAAACAGAAATTAGAACATTTTTAACTACAGTGTCTTGCCCAACAATTACTTTACTAATTTCATTAGTTAAATCTTTATAGCGACCAACAAAAGCATCTATAGCTTCTGCATCTGATTTATAATTGGCTTGCGACATAGTTCTATTGTTTGAAAATAAAGTTAATTATTTTATCCATTTGTTATCAAATTCACAACTAGCAAAATCATCACTTAACTTTATGTAAGTACCTTTTATTTTACTTTTAATCCAAGTTCTTGTTGCTTCATTTTGTTTATATACCAATGCAGCATTTTGAACTTTATCATAATCAGAATCTAAAGTAGCTCTATGAGGTTCTGATTTCTTTATTAACTTAATAATTCTATAGCCTTTTTTTCCATCTACAGTTTGGGCAGGAACAGGCAAAGATGTTGTCCCAACCTCCATTTTCTCTAAGGTATAATAAACTTGAGGATTTACCTGATCAATATAAAAAATAGAAGTTCCAGTTTGTGGATTTACTGCTAAACCACCATTTTTATTAGTTTGTTTATCATCAGAAAATTGCTCAGCCATTTGTTCAAAAGTAATAGTATCAACACTTAACAGATTATAAACGCTATCTGCTAAATTTTTAGCTTCTTTTACTTGTTGTTCTTCCACCTGCACCTTTATAAGAATGTGTCTAACATTTACTTTTTGCCCTCTTCTTTCTACCAATTGCATAATATGAAACCCATATTCCGTTTCTATTATTTCAGAAACTGCATTATTTTTTAATTTAAATGCAGTAACAGAAAATTCAGGCACTAACTCTGCTCTTCCCATAAAACCAAGTTCTCCTCCATTTTTAGCAGAACCTTCATCTGCTGAATACAGAATAGCTAAAGTTGAAAATTCTTCACCATTAATTATTCTTTCTCTTAATTCATTAATTCTATCTCTTGCAGCTTTTTTAGCCGCATCACTTTCTTTTGCATTTATTAATATGTGAGCATATTCCACTTCTGACTCAATCATTGGAACACTATCCAAATCCAAACTATTATAATATGCTTTCACTTCTTTTGGTGTAACTTTAACATTACTTGTAATCTGCCCCTGCATACGTTGGCTAACAATCTGATCCTTTACAATAATTCTAAACTCTTCCTTTATTTGAAGCATTGATTTTTTATAGTATTGTTCCAGTTTTTTTTCTGAACCTATCTGAGCAATAAAATAATTCAATCTCCTATCTATTTCAGACTCTACCTCAGCATCAGTAACAGTAACACTATCTAATTCAGCTTGATGTAATAATAGTTTTTGAAACATTAATTCTTCAAACATCTGACATTTAGTTTTATCATCAACTAATACCCCATTTGCTCTCATCGACACAACTTGCGATTCAATATCTGACTTTAAAATAGTGTTATCACCAACAACTGCCACTATCTTATCTATAACAGTTCCATCTTGCTGAGCTTTTAAATTAAAAACTCCAGCTAAAAACATAACAGCAATAACAACCTTATTTCTTACTTCTATTTTCATAAATTTCTATATCCTTATCTAAAAATGCTTCTTGGTAAAGTTCAGCTTTAATTTTGTTTATTAGTTTAAGTTTTCTTCTATTTATTATAATGTTCTTAATATTATTCATCTCAAAACTAAGTGGAGACACATCTTTTTCTAGTTTATAATCCTTAATAGCTACGAAATAAAAAGATAATGAATCATCAACCTCAATATTCTTAACATTTTTTAAAAAACCTTGGCTTTGGCTAGCTTGTAATGGAACCTCCATCTTTAACTCATCAAACAAAATCCATAAGCTATCATCTAAATGAAATTTTTCAGAATATTGATGAGCCAATTCTTTTAACAACTCATTATCTTCTGGCTTATTAGACTTATATATTTTTCTAATCTTCTTAACTTTTGGAGCTGTCTTCAATACCTTTAGGTATTTCACCTTTACAATATCATTTTTTAATTCAAACCTTTGCTTATTTTGTTCGTAAAAAGACTCTATCTCCTCCAAACTAACAGTAGTATCTAACTTTTGTTTAATCAACTCTTTTTCATAAGAGTATATTATTAATGACTTTCGATAATCTTCTAATTGCTTATCAAAATCTTTTTGATTCTCTTTTAAGTGCAATTCAGCCTTTTGAAGAATTAGATTTTCTTTTATCCAACTTTGCACATAATTATCCATTAATAAAGTACTGTCTTCCTCCGAAGCATCTTGAGGAACAACACCATCTAAATCTTCAAGATAAAGAAATTGGTTATTTACTTTTGCTATAGCATGTTTCCCTTCGTCTTCACTTTCTGAAGAGCAAGCTAAAGAAATCACTACCAAAAACAAAATTGTTGCTACTTTCATAAACAATAAAGCTGCTAATATTAACTACATACAATATTAGCAGCTTTTATATTTTGTAAACTAATTACTTAACTAATTTTAACACTTCTTTATCAACCTCTACCTTATACTTACCTTTTAATTCAGCTACCCATTGCTGTTCAAGATAATTTTGATAATCAGAAGTGATTAATCCTTTTATATCTTCTAAACCTTTAGGTTCAGGAGCTAATACTTTATTTACATAAACAATAACAACTCCATTTTCAGATTCAATTTTTGATTTTACTCCCTCTTCCCAAGTAGCCTTATCAATATTTTCGTTGTCATTTTTAGAAAATTTACCTTCTTCTATTTGAAGAGCTAATTGACTATCCTCATTTAACATTTCTAAGATCTGTCCATTTGTATAACCTTTCTTAGCTTTTTTCTTTAATACTTTTTCTAACTTTTTAGCTACAACTGCGTCACTACATGTATAAATTGTTGCATCCACTCTTTTGCCCCACATATAGTTAGTTTTGTTAGTTTGATAAAAACTCTCCAATCCTGCAGAATCTTT
>JARGOE010000009.1:29686-45064 GCA_029210015.1 Vicingaceae bacterium | reverse complement strand
GAAGCTCAAAAACAAGCAGACAAATTAAGAGCTGAAGCTAAAAAACAAGCTGACAAATTAAGAGCTGAAGGTAAAAAAGCTGCTAATGACATTAGAAGTAAAGCTAATGCAGAAGCTGATAAACTAGAAAATAAAGGTGGTAACTTTATTGAAAAGAAAGCAAATAAATTAGCAGCTAAAAAATTAAGAGAAGAAGGAGAAAAAAAGGCTAAAAAGGCAGAATCAGAAGCTAATAAAAAAGCAGATGGTATTGAAGCTAAAGCTGACCAAGAAGCTAATAAAGTAATTGATACCGCTAAGGCAAAAATGAATAAATAATTTTATATGCATTCTATTTGTATCGTGGCATTAGAGTTGTAAGAAAAAAGGTGATTTTGAATAAATTAATTATAATAGCTATCCTCCTGTATTCAGGAGCTATCTTCTGTCAGGAAAGCAATTGTCCTGAACCGAAAAAGAAAGCATTAAAGTATTTTAATGCTGCAAAATCTGGCAGCACCGCTGAACGTAAAAAGCTATTATACGAAGCAATAAAAGTAGATCCTAACTTTTTAGAAGCATATGACGAATTAGCAAACATTGCAGAAAAAGAAGCTGATAGAGCTTTTAACTCTGCAAATGTAAGAGGTTTTCAATCTCAAGAAAAAATCAAGCTAAAACACTGGAAGACTATAAATAGTATTTGTCCTGATTACCGTAATTTTTACTTCGCAATAAAAATAGGTGATTTTTATTTTAGTCAACGAAAATTTATTGAAGCTAAACCATATTTCCAACAAGTACTCTCCTCTCCTAACGCATTTAAAAAAGATGAAAGATATGCTTATGATAGAGTTCAAGACATAGAAAGCTACGAAGAGTTGGTTTCTAAAAAAGTTCCTTTTAAACCTGAAAAAGTTGAAGGGCCTTCTACTGGTTATAATGAATATCTACCCATGTTATCACCTGACAATCGTTACTTATTTTTTACTCGTAAAATGCCTGATGAGGAAAAGAAAGCTTTTGAAGGAGAGTATAAAGAGCTATTTATTAAGAGTAGAAAAACAATGGGAAATAATTTTAGTGGTGGTATACCAATGGGAGAACCTTTTAACATGGGGCAGTACCAAGGTGGTGTTAGTGTTTCAGTAAACAACAAACTATTATTTATCACTATTGTAGACGTTATTCCTTACAGAGGAAAAAATCGTGCTGGCTTTGGACAAATGTTCGATAATGCTGACATCTACTTTTCTGAATTTAAAGATGGTGAATGGAGCAAGCTTGAATCTATTGGTAGTCATATAAATACTGAGACTACTTGGGAATCTCAGCCTTCTATTTCAGCAGATAATAAAACGCTTTATTTTAGTAGAGTTATGGATCCTTTTGGAGGAGACATAGATATATGGAAAACCGAACGCCAGCCAGATGGAAAATGGGGAGAAGCCACAAACCTAGGAGCTCCTATAAATACGCCAGGTGATGAAAAATCTCCATTTATGCACTCTGATAGTTATACACTTTACTTCTCATCTAATTACCATATTGGTATGGGAGGTTATGATATTTTTTATGCTAAAATGAATCCTCAGACAGGAGAGTTTACCAAACCAAAAAATATTGGAAACCCCATAAATACTGAGGACGATGAACACGGTTTTATTGTAAGTAGAGATGGTGATCGTGCTTATTTTGGTTCTTCAACAGAAGAAAATAATTTAGACCTCTACTCTTTTGAATTGTACGAAGAAGCAAGACCAAAAGCAGTTGTTTTTGTAAATGGTGCAATTACCAATAACCTAGGAGAAGTTCCAGAAGGTGCTGAAGTAACTATTAAAAATACTAAAACAAACCAAGAGGTAAACGCTGTTATTGATCAAGAAACAGGTGACTATGTTGCTGTTGTTGCTGTAGATAAAGATGAAGACATCATGTTAACTGCAAAAAAGAAAGGCTTTGCATTTAGTTCACAACTAATATCATCTAATGAAGTAGTTATAGGAAAACCTATTAAAACTGAAAAACTAAAAATTAAACCTATTGAAGTTGGTGAAACCTATAAGATTAATGACATTAATTTTGCAACCAATTCTTTTGAGTTAAACAATAAAATAGTAATAGTATTAACTGAATTTATTGAATTCTTAAATGAGAATCCTACTGTTAAGGTGGCTATTCATGGACATACCGATAATGTTGGTGATCCCTCAGAAAATATGTTACTATCTGAAAACAGAGCCAAAGCAGTTTACGATTATTTATTAATCGAAGATATTGAAGCTTCTCGCCTATCTTTTAAGGGTTTTGGAGAAACTAAACCTGTGGCTAAAAACACAACAGAAGAAGGTAAAGCAAAAAATAGACGTACAGAATTTGTTATAGTTGGGAAGTAAGAAGAGGTAAAACACTTATTTAAATAGAGTAGTCTCTATTTAACCTCCAAACTAACATTAGCTGCCACTTTAGCATCACCTTTCTTATCATAAACAACAAACTCACAATCAACTGGTGTTTTAATTTTATTATCATTAAAAATAATATTAGCTGAAATTTGCTCCTTTATTAAAGCTGGCTCAAACTCACCTTCACCCAATAAATCTTGCTCTTCTAACAACAGTTTTCCATCAGCTGTTGTTGCTTTTAAACTCAAACCAACACTCATCTTACCATTATCAGCAGAAAACCCTTCTAACCCTTCAAAAATCAAATAATATGTTTGATTAAATTTAATAGTGTTATCTGTAATTGTACTTTCTTCTCTAGAAAACAGATATATGTCATTATATGTTATAGAATCACTACTTTCCACTTTTATATTATCATTATGAATAACATCAAAATCCATTTGAGTTTTAAATGTTCCCTTGCCTTTTTTGTCCCATATTTTTACATATAACTTATACTTATTATTAGAGCTCATTGGTTTAGCCACTGTAATGTTAGTATATAAAAATAAAGGTGTTATATCAACTCCTTCAGTTTTGTCAGCATACATATCATCATAATACATTGCAGTATCTCCATTTGTAGCAACTACCGATATTTCCATTCCAGGAAAAACATTCTTTCCTACTTTTTTAAAACCACTTACATTCCTAAAATTCACATAAAAAGTTTCTCCGTAAACATAAGTTGTTCTACTTATTTTTTTATCATCTATTGATAGATACACATCACTAGAGGAAAGCCCATCCCCTTTAGAACTTAACCCAGTTGTTAAGTCAATTTTAGCAGACTTACTAAAGTCACAAGAAAAAAGTGTTAATATTAGAATTGGTATTAATGAGCTTTGGATTTTCATAATTTATTTTTTAAGAAATAATATTAAACCATAAAAACGAGAAAGACAAATAAACTTTATAACAACGCTCCGACTATTACAGATGTAAATAATGAAGCTAAGGTACCTCCTATTAATGCTTTAAACCCGTACTCAGATAAGATACCTTTTTTATTAGGAGCTAATGAACCTATCCCTCCTATTTGAATTCCTATTGAAGCAAAATTGGCAAACCCACATAAAATATAAGTAGCCATTACAATAGATTTTTCTTCATGAAAAACACCACTTGCTTTCATTTCACCTAAAGTAGCATAAGCTATAAATTCATTTAGTATGGTCTTTTCACCTAACAACTGACCTACCAATAACATATCTTCTTGACAAACTCCCATTAACCAAACGATTGGTGCTCCAACATACCCTAGAATCATATTAAATGACAACTCCTTATAAGATGTGTTTGCAGCAATAACATCGTTTAATGCTGTCCAATCACCCACTTTAAAAAGAATATAATTACCCATTGCCATTAATGCTGTAAACACCAATAACATTGCTCCAACATTAACTGCCAATTTTAACCCATCTGTTGTTCCATTTGCAATAGCCTCTAAAGCATTTTTACCAATTTTGTCTTTACTAATTTTTAATTCAGAATCAACTTCATCTGTTTCGGGAACTAATATTTTTGCCGCTACAACAGCTGCAGGTGCAGACATAACTGAGGCAGCTAATAAATGTTTTGCAAATTTCACTTGTTCAACAGGATCATCACCTCCTAAAAAACCAATATAAGCAGCTAGTACTCCTCCGGCAATTGTTGCCATTCCGCCACTCATTAAACACATCATTTCTGAGTTAGTCATTTTACTTAAGTATGGCTTAACTAACAAAGGTGCTTCTGTTTGTCCTAAAAAAATATTACCTGCAGCTGCTAAGCTTTCTGCACCTGAAAGTTTCATAATTTTCTTCATTACCCATGCAAAACCGTAAACGATTTTTGGAAGTATACCCCAATAATAAAACAAACTAGTTAATGCTGAAAAGAATATTACTGTAGGCAATATCATTATAGCGAAGTTCATTAATGGAGATTCTATTTGCCCTGAAGCGAAACTACTAAAAAGAAACATAGTTCCATCTTGAGTAAAGCTAATAACCTTAGTAAAAATTTTACCTACAAATTCAAAACCGCCTTCAACAAAAGGTACTTTTAAAACTAAAATAGCAAACACCAATTGTATTAATAAGCCTTTACCTACTAACTTCCAATCAATTTTTCTTTTGTTAGATGAGAAAAGCCATGCAATAACCAAAAGTGTTAGAATACCTAACAACCCTTTTAAAATCGAAATAAAACTTATGGCTAGTAGCATTGAAAATTAATTAGCGTTGCGTTTATCAAGCTCTTCTTTTATCTTAGATGCTTCTTCATAATTTTCGTTTTCAATAGCATCTTGCAAACGATTATTCAATTCTTCTTGTGTTAAGTCAGAATAGCTTAAAGATTTAGGCTCTTCTATATTCTCATCACTTAACTCATCTTCAATAGCCTCAATTTCTTTACCTAAATCATCTTCATCTTTATGCCCTTCTTCCAAAATAATTCCAGCACTTGCTAAAATAAATTCATGGGTATAGATCGGGCATTTAAACCTTACAGCTAAAGCTATAGCATCAGATGTTCTTGTATCAATCTCAACTCTTTCACCCTCTTTTTCGGAAATTAGTTTTGCATAAAAAATACCCTCAACCAAGTTATAGACAATAACTTCAGTAATATTTATTTCATACTGAACAGCAAAACTTTTAAATAAATCATGAGTTAATGGTCTGCTAGGAGTCATAGACTCTAATTCAATAGCAATTGCTTGGGCTTCAAAACCTCCAATAATGATAGGTAACCTTCTTTTAGCTCCTGTTTTCTCCCCCAAAACCAAAGCGTAAGCTCCTGTTTGAGTTTGACTATACGAAAGTCCTATTATTTCTAATTCTATTTTCTCCATAAAATAAAAAAGGAGGTAAATAAATTACCTCCATAAATATAAACTATTATTATGCCTTAAGCTTTTTTACTGCTTCAACTAGTTTTGGAACTACTTCAAAAGCATCCCCTACTATACCGTAATCTGCAGCTTTAAAGAAAGGAGCTTCAGCATCTGTATTTATTACTACTATTACCTTACTACCATTTACTCCAGCTAAATGTTGAATCGCTCCAGAAATACCAATAGCAAAATATAAATTAGGACGAATAGCAAAACCTGTTTGCCCAACATGCTCGTGATGTGGTCTCCAACCTATATCAGCAACGGGACGAGAACAAGCTGTCGCAGCTCCCAATTCTTTTGCTAAATCTTCTATCATACCCCAATTTTCAGGGCCTTTTAATCCTCTACCTGCTGAAACAACTATATCTGCTTCTGTTAATGATAATTCAGTAGATTCTTTTTTAATTTCCTTAACCGTTAAACCTGAAGAAGGAATATCACAAGAAAAAGCTTCAACTGAAGCACTTCCTCCTGTAGTAACCTTATCAACTGAATTAGGCAATACAGCAATAATTTTTGTATCAGTATTTACTTCTACTTCAGCAAAAGCTTTACCTGAAAAAACTGCTTTTTTAATCACATTTCCATTAGGTAATGCGACTGCACCAGTAACCATACCCGCATCTAATTTTGCAGATAAACGAGGCGCTACAGATTTCCCTGAAAAATCGTGTGAAAAAATAATTGTACTGGCTCCTTCTTGTTGAGCAGCAGCAGCAATTATTCCTGTTATTTTTTGCGGATCAAAATTATCTAAAGAAGCATCTGATAAATGCAGTACTTTAGCTATTCCATAATTTCCTAAATCTTCTAACCCCGAAGCTGAACCAACAACAACTGCAACTGCATTTGTTCCATTTGCTTGAGCTATTTGAGCACCATAACTAGCCGCTTCAAAAGCGTTTTTTGTTAGTGTTCCATTATTTGAGTCTGCGTATACTAAAACTGACATATCTTTTCCTCCAATATTTTAAATAGCTTTCGCTTCGTTATGTAATAAATTAACTAGTTCTTCAACGTTATCGGCATCTACATACTTACATCCTGATTTTGCAGGAGGTAATGAAAACCCTTTAATTGTAGTAGCATTATTTGCTTCAGAAGCAGCAACCACATTTAATGGTTTAGTTCGTGCTGCCATAATTCCTCTCATATTTGGAATTCGCGCTTCCGCCATTCCTTTAGCTGAACTTAGCACAAATGGTGTAGCAGTCTCTACAACTTCAACTCCACCTTCAATATCTCTCTCAATAGTTGCAGTATTTCCGTTCATATCTAACTTAGATGCTAATGAAACGTAAGGAGCATTCATTAACTCTGCAATCATACCTGCTACTTGAGAACCATTATAATCAATAGTCTCTTTTCCACAAAGAACCATATCGTAAGCATTTTCTTTTGCGTAATTAGCAATTTGCTTTGCAACGTATAAAGCATCAGTAGTATCAGCATCAATTCTAACTGCATCATCAGCTCCAATTGCTAATGCTTTTCTAATTACAGGATCACTATCAGCTCTTCCAACATTAATAACAGTTACTGAACCTCCATTGGCCTCTTTCAACTCTAAACCTCTAACTAAAGCATACCACTCATCGTAAGGGTTTACAATAAATTGAACTCCATTCTCATCGAACTTTGTATCCCCATCAGTAAATGCAATCTTTGCAGTTGTATCAGGAGCTTTACTTATACAAACTAATATTTTCATTATAAAAAGTTATTAAATTATCTTGATTTCGTGAACGAAATTAACAAAAATAGAGTGATAAAAAAATAGGATTTTCGTCAATAACCAATAGTTTTTGAACAATCGAAATATCAAATAAAGAATTTAGAATATCTAATTCCATTTAATTTGCTCAGAGGGACATTTCACTTCACCATATGAACAATAAACACAACAGCTATCATTTTTTTTCTCGATAATTTCTGAACATCCATTACATTGATAAGCATAAGAGTAAGCTGCTTCCAACATCTCTCCCTTCTGCTTTGTTCCGCATTCAGGGCAGGTTAATTCATTTTTATTTAAAACATCTGAAACTAAATTATCCATAAGTAAGAAGTTTAAAATTTGTTCTATAAATTTTAGAAAAAAACCGATTGTTTTATACCTTGTAAACTTTAAGTTATTAACACGTTAAAGTAAATTATATTTATTTACAAATTTATAGGCAACGAAAACCTAATGAGAACGTCTATTTGATATAAAATATAAGGGATGAAAACACAATACTTTAAAATATCAAGCTTGATTTTAACTTTTGCATTAGTTATAATTAGCAATACAACTTATTCTCAATCGCCCTGTTCGGCAACTAATTACAACTCGGCTTATGTTTTAAATGCAAATGACTACCCCTATTTTAGTGCCGGTTCAGGTGTCACTGTTAATGCTACTCTTACAGGAGGAATTGGTACATTAAACAATTTTCAATATGCTTGTAATGGAACTCCATATAATTGTACTGCCCCAGCTTGGTGGATGAATAATGCTGCACAATCTATCATATTAACATTTAGCCAACCAGTATCAAGTTTTTCTGTTATTGTAAATGGTACCGGAAATGGAGAAGAGTTTTACTTTTCTTCAGCTTGTGGAGGCACAATTACATTAGGCCTCTTATGTAACAATGGATGGAATCTAACTAACGGAGGTTCTGCAACACTTTACAATGGAGGTGGTGCTTCTAGTAACCTTATTGTAGTTAACAATACTGCTGGTTCAACAGTTTATACATTAACTCACAATGGAGTTTCTGCAGGTTCCAGATATGCACTTGTTGATTGTTTTGTAACTGCCCCACCTCCACCAGGTCTTACTAGTACTACAGCCCAAACTGATGCCTCTTGTAGCCAATGTGATGGAACTGCAACAGTTAATCCCTCTGGAGGAACAGCGCCATATACTTATTCTTGGAACACAACTCCTGCACAAACTACGCAAACAGCAACAAATTTATGTCCAGGAACTTACATCGTAACTTTCATGGATAATTCAGGATGCCTTTCTGGGATGGATACGGTAACAGTAAATCAAGCGCCAAGTCCTAACCCTCCAGTTATTACACCTGCAGGTCCTTTCTGTTTAACGGATCCCCCTGTAAACTTAACAGCTTCCAACCCTGGAGGCACATGGAGTGGTACTGGAATTACCAACCCTGCTTTAGGAACTTTTGATCCAAACACAGCTGGAGTTGGTTCACATCAAATTATCTATAATGATTCTGGTGCATGTGCAGGAGCTGACACCATAAATATTGCTGTTAACTTAGCAGCTAATGCAACAATTAACCCTGCTGGACCATTTTGTTTAGGAAATGCTCCTACCAACTTAACATCTGTGGGTGTTGGTGGTGTATGGAGCGGAACAGGTATTACAAACACAGCAAATGGAACATTTGATCCAATGACTGCTGGTGTTGGTACCCATACCATTACATACGGTATTGCTGGTAATTGTGGAGATACTCAAACTGTAAACATAATAGTTGTTCCTAATGATGACCCAACAATTACTCAAGCAGGTCCATACTGCCCTTTAGATGCTCCAGTTAATCTAGTCGCTGCAACAGGTGGTGGAAATTGGAGTGGAACTGGAATAACTAATCCTGCAACAGGTACATTTGACCCATTTACTGCTGGAACTGGTAATCATGTAATTACATATACTATTGCTGGCCCATGTGGAGGAGTCGATACAATGACTATTACAGTAGTTAATAGTCTAAATGCTACAATAAACCCAGTTGGTCCTTTTTGTCAAAACGATCCATCACTTAATTTAGTGGCTGTTGACCCTGGTGGAACGTGGAGTGGAGCTGGAATAACCAATACTGCAACAGGAACATTTGATCCTAATACTGCTGGACCAGGTAACCATACAATTACTTATGGGATACCTGGAAACTGTGGAGATACGCAAACTGTGGATATCTTAATAATTCCTAATGCTGACGCTACAATTACTCCTGTAGGCCCTTTTTGTATTAATGACACCCCTATTAATTTAGTAGGCGTTACTCCAGGAGGAACTTGGAGTGGAACAGGAATTACAAGCCCAGCACTTGGAACATTTGACCCGATGACAGCTGGAGTAGGGAGTCATACGATTACTTATAGTATTATTGGTGCTTGTGGTGATGTTCAAACAACTACTATAACTGTTAACCCATTAGACAATCCAACAATTACACAAGTTGGACCATTCTGTATTTCTGAACCTCAAACATTATTAACAAGTGCTACTCCAGGTGGAACTTGGAGTGGAACGGGCATTACTAATCCAGCTGCTGGTTCATTTAGTCCTGCTGCTGCAGGCGTTGGAACTCATCAAATAATATATGTTACTGGAGGAACTTGTAGTGATGTTGATACTATTGATATAGTAGTTAACCCATTACCAGATGTTCAATTTATCGTAGATACTTTAGCGGTTTGTATGACACCTTCACATCCTTTTGAATTTACAAATACAACTGATACTACTGGCGGAATGGTTGGTACGTCAGCTTGGGACTTTGGTGATGGTTCAACTGGCAGCGGAAGTACTGTTTCTCATACTTATAATGCTCCTGGTACATATAATGTTACTTTAACAGTTACTTCAACAACTGGAGCTGGAGGATGTTCAAACACTTTAGTTAAAAATAGTTTTGTACAGGTATACGCAAACCCAACTGCAGATTATTTAACAACGAATAATCCGGCAACTGTATTTAATCCAACAGTTAACTTTATAGATCAATCTTACACTAACATTGTAAACTGGGATTGGAATATTGGTGGTTTAGCTTTCAGTAATAATCAAAACCCCACTTATACATTCCCAGAAGATACAGGCACATACTTAGTTACATTAACTGTTACTGACAATCACGATTGTCAAAATACAATTTCTGACAATGTAATTATTAAGGGAGAACATGCTGTATTTGTACCAAATGCTTTTACTCCTGATTTTGATAATACTAATGACGGTTTCCATCCAAATGGTTTTGGAGTTAGTCACATAGGTTATGAATTCTATATCTTCGATAGATGGGGTGAACAAATATTTGAAACACAAACCAAATTCGAACCTTGGTATGGAGATTACAAGAATAAGTTAGTTCCAAATGGAGTTTATGTTTGGAGATTAGTCTACAAAGATTTAAATGGTAGAATACATAAAGCTACTGGACATGTTAATGTGGTTAAATAAACTGATAAAAAAAGCCTTAGAAAATTTCTAAGGCTTTTTTTTATTATTTAATAGAAAACTTCTTATTTCTAAAATATGCTATTAAAGCTATAACAACAGCTACACCAACAGTTATTGGAACATAACTTGGTATTGGAACTGGGTCTCCTTTTGCATACGAGTGTAACCCAGATAAATAGTAGTTAACGCCAAAATAGGTCATTATAACTGTACTAAATCCAAATAAGGCCAGGGTATTAAACAAATACTTGCCATTAGCTTTAGGTATAAATCTTAAATGTAAAAGCATTGCATAAAATAAAACAATAACTAAAGCCCATGTTTCTTTTGGATCCCACCCCCAATATCTACCCCAACTTTCATTTGCCCATACACCTCCTAAAAAGGTACCAATAGCTGCCATAAATAAACCTACAGTCAAAGTAAGCTCATTAATGTAAGTTAATTCTTTTAAGGTTCGCCCAATCCTATCATTGTTGTTTTTAGTTCTAAAAATCATTAATAATAAATTCATCAATGCTAATACTGCTCCCAAACCTAAAAAACCGTAACTACCGGTAATTACAGCTACATGAATCATCAACCAATAACTCTTTAGTACTGGAACTAATGGTGTAATTTCAGGGTCCATAAAATTAAGATGAGCCACCATTAATGTTAATGAAGCTAATACAGCTGTTGCAGCAATCGTCATTTTTGAAGATTTAGAAAACACAAAACCTGCCAACACTGTAATGAATGCAATATAAATCATTGATTCATATCCATTACTCCATGGAGCATGACCTGATATATACCAACGCATAGCTAACCCACCTGCGTGAACTAAAAACAAGACCATCAAAACGTATGAACATATTTTTATTATAAGCTTCTTCCATTTTTTAGGACTAATAATATCTGCAAATAGAAAGAATAACATGAAAAGTCCAACCAAGGCATAATACATAAACAGCTTCTTAAAAATATGAAGTTTGTTGTAAGTAATTTCTGCATCTATTTTAGATTGTGGAGGAATAACATCCGCACCAAACTTATTCTGGTAATCAACTAAATGTTTTAAGGTTGTATCCGCTAAAGCCCAATCATTATTCTTAATAGATTGTGATATTGCCCCAAAATACATAGGTATCATTGCCTTAACAAAAATGGAATCGTGTGAAGAAAACTGCTTATAATCCATGCTAGTATACCATGTATTATTTTCTTCTTTGAACTTAGGGAATATTTTTAATAAACTACCTTGAAATACCAATAGACAGATATTTGCTCGCTCGTCAACTTTTAAAACCTCTTTATCAAATTTATCTTGCTCTGCAGGCTTTTTACGATTAGCTTCTTCTACAAATTTGGCTAACTTATAATTAAACTGATCATCAAATAAATCAATAAAAGAAACATAATGATTAACAGCTCCCAACTTCTCTTCTAGTTCAGGGTTTTTAACCTTTATCATTTTAGTCTCTCTCCACTGAGGAGAGTTATACATCATACCTAAAAATACCTGTGAAGCATTTTGATTATTGAAGTCTTCTTTTCCTGTAACCTTACGAACTACTTCAGAGCTCATAGTGTGCAGAGGTTTAATTCTACCACCATTATCTTGAACTAAAAGCTTACTAAATTCTTCAGCATGGTTTACATCAATAACAACTTCTTTAATTTCTGCTTTTTGATGATCCCCTTCTCCATGATTATGTCCTTCATGATTATCTTGAGCATTAACATTAAAACTTAACAATGATATTACAGCTATTAATCCTGCACCTTTTCTCATTTTTTTAATGCTGTTTCGCAAATTATTAAATCTTGATTTTTTAGAAACTAATGTTAAAACCATTCCAACAATCATTAAGAAATATCCAATATAAGTTATTAATGTACCCCAAAAATCATGGTTTACAGACAATATAGTTCCTCCTTCATCCTGATCATATGAAGACTGAAACATTCTATAACCGTCATAATCTAAAACATTGTTCATATAAATTCGCTGATCAAACTCAACTCCTCCGCTTCTATTGTCTACTAAAGTAACTTCACTTTCAAAAGATGAGGGGCTATTAGAACCAGGATACCTTTCTAATTTAAAGTCGTTTAATCTAACTCCAAATGGTGTAAAGTACTCTTTACTACCATAAGCTAAAGAAATATTTAAACCAGACATTTGAAAAATAGTGTTATTACTCACATATCCTTTACCCCCAAAAAGGGTAACTTCTTTTTGTTCTCCAGCACAAGTAACATCAACAATCAATGCGTCTTCTCCATTTTTATTATCCTTTGAAGCTTCAATCTTCTCAATTTTAGCATTTTCATGGATAGTTTTATAAACTAATTGAACCTGGCCCACAGAATACAACCTTCTATTTTTAAAAGGATGCAAAGTATCCTTAGCTAACAAACCTGTACTTTGGTCATCCATACTTAAATACTCTAAATCATAAGGAGAAAGAACAAACACTCCTGAATCTGTAGTTATTATTTGAATAGCCTCTTTTACATCATTATTGTTAAAGGCAATGGGTAAATTCCCAAAGAACTTAGTTTGCCCACTTTCTACAAATCTTGAGAGCCTTCCTCCCTGCCCTACGGTAACAATTTCAATTATCTTTTTACCTCCAGAAACTTCAATTACAGTATCAATAGAATTAGGAATAAAGCCCTTGTACTCCATATGTACTGGCTTCCCCTCAAATTCAAAATCAAACTCAAATGGCTTATTATATCTTGGGTTTAAATAGAGTTTTTGCTCCCCTGTATATTGTGTCTTCTTATCATCTACTTTAAATCTAAAATAAGTATCATCCGAAACTATAGTACTACTGGTATCTCCTTCTCGAATATGCATTGATCCTTCAAAACTAACATACCTGGTAATTCCTGCGCCAATTATTATAATAATTAAAGAAATATGAAAGGTTAAAACAGCTAACTTTTCTTTTCGAAACATTTTATATTTAAAAATATTTCCAACTAAGTTAATCCCAAGTAAAACAATCACTAACTCAAACCAACGAGTATTAAACACTAAAGCTTTTGAAGCAGGAGTTCCATAATCATTTTCAATAAATGTAGCCGCACCAATAGCTACAGCAAAAACTAACAATAAGATAGCTGTTAAGCGAGTTGAAAAGAGGATATTTTTGATTGATTGCAACATAAAATATTGCCAGCAAAAATAACTATTTTTACAAAGATAAAAGGATAAAAAAGTTTATTTGAACACTAAAAAAACCATATCATTTATTGGAGCTGGAAATGTTGCCACACATCTAGCAACAGCTTTTTACACTAATGGGCTAACTATAAGCAAAGTATATAGTAGAAACATTGAAAATGCGAAACTTTTGGCTGATAAGGTTAAAGCTACAGCTACTAGCAAAATTACAGAGCTAAATAACGAAGGTTGTATTTATATTGTATGTGTTAAAGATGATGTTATTGATAACTTACTTATGAATTTCCCAATAAAAAACTCTCTAATTGCTCATACCTCTGGTAGTGTTAGTATGAATGTTTTTGAGCAAAAAAGGTTTAGTAACTATGGAATTTTTTACCCTTTACAAACCTTTAGTAAAAATAAATACGTTGACATAAAGAAAGTTCCTTTTTGTATTGAAGCAAATACTAAAGAAAATGAACAAAATTTATACGATTTAGCTAAGGTGCTAACAGATAACGTTAACCTAATTAACTCTGAACAAAGAAAACATTTACATTTAGCTGCTGTTTTTGCATGCAATTTTAGTAATTACATGTACACAGTTGCAAATGAACTTTTAATCAATAATGACATGGATTTAAACCTTTTAAAACCTTTGATTGTTGAAACTGCAAATAAAATAAAAGATAATACACCAAAGGAGATGCAGACTGGTCCTGCTAAAAGAAACGACAAAGCTGTAATTGAAAAACAGATACAACTATTAGCTAATCATTCCGATTATAAAGATATTTACCAACTTATTACTGATAATATTATAAAAGATAACTAATGGCAAACTTTAAAGAATTATTACCTAAAATAAACTCTTTTATATTTGATATTGATGGCGTACTTTCAGATGGAAGTATTATTGTAACTTCAAAAGGAGAGCAGTTAAGAACCATGAGTACTAGAGATGGATTAGCAATAACTATGGCTTTAAAGAAAGGATACAACATTGCAATTATTAGTGGTGGAAATGATCAATCAGTAATTCACCGTTTTAATTATTTAGGTATTACTGATGTCTTTTTAGGTGTTGATGATAAAATAAAAGTATTGCACGATTATTTTAATAGTAAAAGGATAAGTTCAGAAAATGTACTCTACATGGGAGATGACATTCCTGACTATTATGCTATGCTAGAATGTGGAGTAAAAACATGTCCTAAAAATGCAGTGATTGAAATTAAAGAAATTGCAGATTACACTTCTGATAAAGATGGTGGGAAAGGTTGTGTAAGAGATATTGTAGAACAAGTTATGCGCTGTAACGGAGATTGGTTTAAACCCTAACTCCTATTACACAAACATCATCTAATTGTTCTAAATCACCTCTCCAATTTTCAAAAGCCTCATCTATTAATTGTTTTTGTTTTTCCATCGTTTCTTTTTGGATGGAAAGTAATAGCTTTTTAAAATTTGCAGTCTTTAACTTCTTGCCTTTTTCTCCTCCAAACTGATCGGCATAACCATCAGAGAAGATATATAAACTGTCGCCTTGACTTAACTCTATAGTATGTGTTGTATAAGGTTCTGGGTCATCAAATTGACCTATAGGCTGTTTGTTAGCTTTAATTTCTTCTATTTCTTCCACTCCGTTCCTAATAATCCATAAGGGATTGTGTGCTCCAGCATATTGTAATTT
>JARGOE010000009.1:27332-29586 GCA_029210015.1 Vicingaceae bacterium | reverse complement strand
GGAAGAATAGCATTTTGTATTCGTTTAGCATATTGGATACTATCTGTAATTTCTCTATTTTTTTCTTCTAATTCAGTATGCGCTAATTCAACTACACTTTTCTGTTTTTCTACTTCTGTTTTTTGTTCTTCAATAATACTCTTCTGTCTTCGAGTAACTTTTAATCGATTAAATACCACTAAAAGAAATATACCAACTAATCCTAATCCTCCAGCTGTAGCATAAGTTAAAATGGTTTGTTTTTCTTTAGCCTCTTGCTCTATAGCTATTTCTTTATCATGCTCAGCATCATCAACTGCTTTTTGTTTTTCATATTCGTATTTTGCTTGTTGCTGGATAGCAGCTTTTTGAGTAGACTCATTAGTTAAACTATCTCTCATCTTGATATGTAACTTATACATCTCTAAAGACTCCTTAATTTTTCCTTGTTTAAAATAAAGATCGCTTAAATGTACCGCAGCATCTTTTAATGGATTAGGATAACCTGCGATTTTAGATATTTTTAAACTTTTAATTAAATATTCCTCTGCAAGTTTCATATTCCCTAATTGTGAATAAGAACTACCTATATTGTTCATTGTAAAAGCTGCTCCGCCCTTATCTTCTATCTGTTCATACCCAGCCAAACTTTCAAGATAATATTCAAGTGCTTTTTCAGACTTAATTTTATCACATTCTTCTTCTTGTAAATCACACTCAATAATATTTGAGTTTTTAATTAACACGCCTAAATTATTTAGAACTTGTGATGAGCCTCTAATATTACCTATTGTTTTTTCCATTTCTAGACTCTTGTTATAGTATTCAAAAGCTTTTGATACTTCATTTCTTTCAGAATATATTGTTCCTATATTATTATAAAATAAACCTAAACGAGAATAATTATCTTCTTTTACATAAGTAATACATCTAAACAAATATTCTAATGACTTATCGTTTTCACCTTGATTCATATATATGGTGCCAATATTTGCTAAACTTTGAGAGATTCCCAAACTATCATTTTCCTTCTCTCTAATTTTAAGACTTTCTCCAAAAGCAGCTATAGCTTCCTCAATTTTTCCCTGCTTAAGGAACACACCCCCCATATTGTTTAATATTTGTGCCATCCCCTCCTGATCATTCAATTCTTCATCAATATCAAAAGATTTATTATAATACTTTAGAGCCCAATCAGATTTACCTTGTTGATCAGCTAAATATCCTTTATTATTATAAGCTGTAGATAATAGTGATTTATAAAGTTTCTTTTGCTTTAAAGAGATTTTACCTTTAAGTTTTTGGTTACTTATTTGATGTAACCAATCATTATATTTTGGCCAAACATCTTCACCCCAACACTCATTTATTAGATGGTCTATTGCTTTAAATTTAGTCTCTTCATCTTTAGATTGATGATATAATTCAATACAACTATCAACTATAGCTTTATCATAGTCTGATATTTTGCTTAAATCTAAACTATCTACTAAATAAACATTCTTGTCTGCAAAATTTTGAGACATCGCAAAAAATGGAATCAAGAAGATTATAAGGTAAATATATCTCATCAAAAGGGTTAGTTATTAATGTGGTAAGATACTAATTTATTAATAGGGTCTTTTATTACTAGCCCAACCTCAACACCATATTCATTAGATACTTCTGTTAATATGTCTTGATATATAAATGCAATAGACCCAACGAAATGAAGTGGATTATCCCTATGGTTTTCATACTTACAAACGTTTGTTTCAAAAAATCTCTTAAAACAATCTATAACAATACTCTTCAATTCAGAATTTTGAATATTTTGATAAACAAATGTGTTAAACCCTGCTAGATATCGGTTAGGTAATGGCTTCTTGTAAACTGCATCTAAAATATCTGAGACAGACAACTTATATTCTTCATTAAAAGCTTTATCTATATTCTCTGATAATTCACCTCTAAGTAACTTACTTAAAAAAGATTTACCAATATCTACCCCTCCTCCAAAGTCACCTAAAATATATCCTAAAGAAGTAATGTTTTCAACTATATTCTTCCCATCATACATACAGGAATTAGAACCAGTACCCAAAATAGCTACCATCCCTTTTTCTTTGCCGCAAGTAGCCCTCGCAGCTGCTAATAAATCATGATTTACATTAATAGTCGCTTTTGTAAAAAATTGACTCAAAGGTTGTTTTAAAATTTCTTGATTATCAACTCTAGCACAACCAGCAGCATACAATTGAACCTCTAGAACTTTATCTTTAATAATTGATAATTC
>JARGOE010000009.1:1372-27232 GCA_029210015.1 Vicingaceae bacterium | reverse complement strand
GAACAAACCACCACAGCAGCAGTTAAATCTTTTCTAAACTTATCTTTAAAGTCAGATTTACCACCTTTTTTCTCCACTAATTTTATAGCATGTATTTCAATCCCCTTGTCAATAGGCTTTAGCATATCATACATGTTTAATGCAACAACACTTGCTCCATGCATTGCTTCTACCTCAACACCCGTTTTGTAAATGGTTTTAATGGTAACTTTTACAGTTATTTCTAAGCCATTTATTTCATAATCAATTCCTGTATATTCAATTGGTAAAGGATGACAGTCAGCTAGAATTAACGGAGTGTTTTTTACTCCTAACAATCCAACAGCTTTACTCATAGCAAAAACATCTCCCTTAGGTACTTTTTTATTGTTTATTGCATCAATAGTCTCTTGCTTACTTACTTTAACAATTGCTTGTGCAGTTGCCACTCGTAACGTTGTACTCTTATGTGTAATATCTATCATTTGTTAACTTTCCATTGATGTGATTCATCTTCAAAAATTTCTTTACCAAACACTGGAGCCTTTTCTTTTATCTCTTCTACTAAATATCGACAAGCATCCATTGCTTCTTTTCTATGTGCAGATGATGTAAAAACAAATAAACAAATCTCACCAGTTTTAACAACACCTTTACTATGATAGATGTGCATACAGGTTAAATCAAACTTTGTAAAAGCACTTTCTCTTATCTCATGAAATACTTTATTTGCCATATCATCATAAGCTGAATAATCTATCGCTTGAACAGTTTTACCCTCAACTTCATCAGCTCTAACTTGCCCTAAAAAAATATCATGAGCACCTATATTAGTTTTCACTTGATGATGTGCTATTGAAGTAGCTATCTTTTCTGGAGATATTGCTCCTTCAACAAATACATTTTTTATTTTTTTATCACTCATATTAATTCTCCCACATTACAATACCACCGGTAAGGTTAATCAAATTATCAAAACCGTTTTGTTCTAAAAAATCAATTGCATGCATACTTCTAACACCATGCTGGCAATGAACAACAACCTTTTTATCCTTAGCTATCTTATCCATATTATAAGGAACAGATTGTAAAGGAATATTAATAGCATTTAAAGCTTCCACTTTGGGAGTTTCATGCACTTCTCTTACATCAATCACTTGTATATCTTCTTTAGCTAAAAGTTCTTTTAACTCTTGTGCAGAAATCTCTTTCATATTCTCACTTTTTTTAATACCACAAAAATAATCGTAATCATACGAACTAAAATCAATTTGCTGAGCAATCTTCATTTGTTCTTCATTTCGTTGAATATCAACTGTAAACTGATTAGCTTGTAATGCATCGTACATTAATAATTTGCCAGATAAAGGCTCTCCAATCTGTAATATAATTTTAATTACTTCATTAGCTTGTTTAGTTCCAATTAAACCTGGTAAAACACCTATCACTCCTATTTCAGAACAATTAGGCACAGAGCCAGCTTCTGGTGCTTCAGGAAATAAGCATCGATAACTTGGTCCATTATTATAATTTAATACTGAAACCTGTCCTTCAAACTTATAAATAGATCCATAAACTAAGGGTTTATTAGTTTTTACACAAGCATCGCTTACCAAATAACGTGTAGAGAAATTATCAGTTCCGTCTACAACAATATCATATTGATTAAATAAGTCAAGAGCATTTTTAGTCGTCAGTTTTTCTTGATAAACATTAAAATGAATATATTGGTTGAGCTGTTCTAATCTATTTTTTGCTGCTAAGGCTTTATTTGTTCCAATATCATTAATGGAAAATAAGACTTGTCGTTGCAAGTTAGTTTCATCAACCTTATCGAAATCTATAATACCAATAGTTCCAACTCCTGCCCCGGTCAAGTATTGTAAAACTGGACACCCCAGCCCTCCTGCACCTATAACTAAAACTTTTGCTGCTTTTAATTTTTTCTGACCTTCTTCACCTACTTTATCCAAAAGCAAGTGCCTAGAATACCTATATTTTTCATTTTCTGTTAGCATTATCCTCCAGCAAATGGTGGCAACAAGGCCACTTCATCATTGTTTTTAAGTTGATAATTTAAATCTACTAAACTGTGATTAACAGCCACTTTAAAATTAATATCTTTCAATTGCGTTTGATAATAGCTTATCAATTCAGCAACATTTGTAAAATCTACGTCCAATTCTTCAGCTTCTTTATTTAAAGCTTCAGCTATCATACCAAAATATTTAAACTTTAATATCATCTTTTTGGTTTACATTAGTAAATAATCTTCCACTAAAATGACTCGCATCTACAATGTTTAAGTTTAGTTGTTCAAACAAAGTTATTAGCTTAAGTCTATCATCATCAATGGCATTTTTAAATTTAACCAAACACCTTTTACTAAATACTCCCATTAATTGATGAGTAACACCATCCTTTTGTGGGATAGTGATATCATAACCATCAGAATGACTGATTAATAAATTTAACAGACTTCCATTTATATATGGAACATCGCAGCTTAACACTAAACTTAACTGAGTATTTGATTTTTTTAAACCAGTGTAGATACCTCCTAAAGGTCCTTTCCCTTTTATTTCATCTTGAATAACTGGATGACCAAATTTTTCATATTCTGGATTGTTTGATATTATGATAATGTTTTCGACTATTCCTTTAGCAATATCAATAACATGCTCAATCATAGGTTTACCGTCAATTAACATCAAGCCCTTATCCTCTCCCATTCGAGAGCTATTGCCTCCTGCTAATATTATTGCTGTTCTTTCCATCAGGTTAAAGTTAACTTAATACAAGCAATAACTAAAACAAAAGCCAACATATATCTTAGCAATTTATTATTAAAACGTATCGCACCAAAATAAGCCCCAAGAACTCCACCTAAAACTGCTATTCCAACTAAAACAAATGCCTGTCCATCTATTTTAACACCTAAAGATAATTGCCCAAACAAACCAGCAGCAGAGTTAACCCAAATAAATAATGCCGAAACAGCTGCGGCTTCTTTCATTTTACCCCAATGCATAAGTAAGATTATAGGACTTAAAATAATTCCTCCACCAATACCAATTAAACCTGAAAAGAAACCAATAGCCGCTCCTATTAATAGACCTTGCCAAATTTTTACTTCATTTAAACTTTTCGATTCTTTACCAAAAACATTAAGCATTCTTAAAATTGCAAAAACTAATAAAACAGCTAAAATTTTCTTATAAATAGATGCATCTACCTCTATCATTCCACCAACAAAAGCTAGAGGTATTGATGTTAATGCAAAAACAATAAATAACTTTTTATTAAAATGGCCTGCTTTAGTATAATGCACAAATGAAATTGCTGCAACAAATAGGTTAAGCAATAAAGCAGTTGGTTTCATAGAATCTGGTGCAAAACCAAAGATTGCCATCATAGCCAAGTAACCACTTGCACCACCATGTCCAACAGCCGAATACATAAATGCTACTATAGGAAGCAATAATAGAAATACCCAGATATAATCAATTTCAAAGATGTTCATTATTATGAAGGTAAAAGAAATACTTCTACAATATCATTCTGTTCAAGCGTAACTATTTCATCACTTAAAAAAACTAAGCAATTTGCTTTAGCAAATGATAGTAAGACATCAGAACCTTGGCCTTCAAGTAAATCTACATTTATACCATTAGTACAAGCCTTTAAAAACTCTGCTCTACCACTTTTCTTTTTATAAGATTGATTGATAGGCAATTCTGTTTTAGGCAGCAATGGCTTTGGGTTACCTAACTGAATATTAATAGCAGGTAAAACATACATATAAAAACAGTTTAATGCTGCTGCTGGATTTCCTGGCAAAGCGAATACTAAACTATCTTCCTTACTACCAAAAAACAATGGCTTACCTGGCTTTTGTTTTACTTTGTAAAACAATTCCTCTACTCCATTAGCTTCTAATGCAGGTTTAACAAAATCATAATCGCCTACCGAAATACCTCCAGATAATATCAATATATCAGAGCTTATCAATGCTTTTTTAATAGCTGATTTTGTTTGTTCTAAATCATCTAACAAAAAAACAACTTCAGGTTGAATACCAATGTTATTTAAAGCAGATTGTAACATAATTGTATTCGATTCATATACCTGACCTTTTTGCAAAGGATTACCTGGTTTAACCAACTCGTTACCTGTTGCTAAAATTGTCACTCTTGGTTTTTGATACACCTGAACTTTAGTGATCCCTAAAGAGGCTAAAAAGCCAATTGCTGCAGGATTAATTTTAGCTCCTTTTTCTAATGCCAAATCTCCTTGTCTTATTTGGTGGCCTTCTTTACGGATATTACCTCCCAACTTTAACCCAACATCTTTAACTACTAGCTTATCACCTATCACACCAGTTAATTCTTGCATTACAACAGTATCGCAACTATCAGGAACTTTAGCTCCAGTAAAAATCCTCACTGCTTCACCTTCTTTTATATCAACAGTTCTTATATCTCCTGCTGGTATTTCTTCTACTATTGCAAATTCACTTTCTAAATCTTCAAACTTAAAAGCATAACCATCCATTGCGCTCTGATTAAAACTAGGAACATTAATTGGAGCATAAATAGCCTCAGCTAAAAATAAATTTAGAGATTTAGGTAAAGAAACCTCAACAATTTCAGTTTTATTACAATTAGCTTTTAATATTTCAATGGCTTCTTTTACGCTTATCATATCCTTACACCAATTACACAAACATCATCCAATTGCTCTAAGTTTCCTTTCCATTTTTCAAAAGCTTCATCTATTAATTGCTTTTGTTTTTCCATGGGCTCTGTTTGGATTGATAATAATAACTTCTTAAAGTTAGTTGTTTTTAACTTCTTGCCTTTCTCTCCACCAAACTGATCTGCATATCCATCTGAGAATATATACAAACTATCTCCTTCTTTTAATTCTAGAGGATGAGTAGTATAAGGCTCTGGATTATCAAACTGGCCAATAGGTTGTTTGTTGGCTTTTATCTCTTCTATTTCTTCTGCATCTTTTCTAATAATCCATAATGGATTATGTGCTCCAGCATATTGTAATTTATTTCCTTCAATTGAACATAAAGCGATATCCATTCCATCTTTTACATCTTCTTCACTCTTCTCAAATTCTTGTACTACAATCTCTCTGGTCTTGTTTAGTATCTCTCCAGGATCTGTTAAACCGTATTCTCTCACACTTCTGTTTAACCCATTATTACAGACAACACTTACCATTGCTCCAGGCACTCCATGACCTGTGCAATCTGCAGCAGCAAATAGCACTTTATTTTTAGAGTGTTCTAGCCAATAAAAATCTCCAGCAACTATATCTTTGGGTTTGTAATAAATAAAGCTTTCTTGCAAGTATTCCTTTACCACTTTGTTAGGTGGAAGTATTGCATTTTGAATTCGTTTAGCATATTGAATACTATCGGTAATTTCTTTGTTCTTTTCTTCTAGTTCGGTATGGGCCAATTCAACTACAGTTTTCTGTTTTTCTACTTCTGTTTTTTGTTCTTCTATAATACTCTTTTGCTTGCGGGTTACTTTTAATCGGTTAAATACCACTAATAGAAAAATTCCAACAAGCCCTAACCCTCCAGCTGTAGCATAGGTTAAAATGGTTTGCTTTTCTTTTGCTTCTTGCTCTATTGCAATTTCTTTATCATGCTCTGCATCATCAACGGCTTTTTGTTTTTCGTATTCAAATTTTGCTTGCAGTTTAATTGTTGCTGCCTCATCAAGTTCACGAGAAAGGCTATCATTCATTTTAACATGCAGTTTATACATTTTTAAAGCTTCCGCCCCTTTACCTTGTTTTTCATAAATAACACTTAATAATTCACTACTACTTCTAATAGTTGCAGGAAATCCAATTTCTAGTGCTAAATCATAACTTCTTTTTGCATAATAATAAGCTTCCTCTAATCTATTTTGCTTAATAAGTATAGAGCCTATTCTATATAAAGAATTTGAAGCACCACCCTTATCACCAACTTTTTCATTTATAGCTAAAGCTTTATAATAGTAGTCTATAGCTTTCTCTTTGTTTCCTAACAATTCATATAAATCACCTATACAATTTAAAGTAGTAGGATATCTTGTAATATCTCCATATGCCTTAATCATTTCTAATGATTCAGCGTAATGTTTCATTGCACTATCATAATCCCCTTGTTCTTCTTTTAGAGTTCCTATAGAAAGAAGACCATTAGCAATATTATCTGTATCATTAGCCTCCTCTGCAATTTCCAACCCTTTATAATAATAATTTAAAGCTGCTTTATAATCATTATTATCAAGGTAATAATTACCAATATTTAAGTACCCTACTGATAAACGCCAACTATCATTTACTTCTTCATAAATTTTCAAAGCCTTAATACTGTATTCCAACGATTTAGAATTATTCCCATTCGCTTGAAATCCAATTGATTTGTTGTTATAAATATCTCCTATTGTCTTTTTTAGATACATTAATTCAGCTGGGGTATTTTGTTTTTTTAAACTTTCTTTAACAAAAGTAAAAACCCATTCATCATACTTTACCCAGTCTTGATGCATCATTCTCAATCTAATACCATCAAGTGCATATATTTTACTAGTATCATCTGTTGCTTTATGAAAAATAACTAAACAACTATCTATCAAATTTCTATCAAAAGTTGTTAGTTCTTCCAGCACCAAACTATCAACTAGGTAATAATCCTTATCAGCATATTTTTGAGCAATACATTGCTTACTCTTTAATAAATTAAGGGCTATAATAATTAAGAGTATGTATTTTAAAAATCTCAAATCTTTACTCCTATTACACAAACATCATCTAACTGCTCTAAATTACCCCTCCAACTTTCAAAAGCTTCATCTAATAACTCCTTTTGCTTTTGCATGTTTTCTTTTTGAATTGATAATAGGAGTTTTTTAAAATTAGCTGTCTTTAATTTCTTTCCTTTATCTCCGCCAAATTGATCTACATAACCATCAGAGAAGATATATAAACTATCTCCTTTTTGTAGTTCTAGTGTATGTGTGATATATGGCTCTGGATTATCAAACTGACCAATGGGTTGTTTGTTTGCCTTAGTTTCCAACAATTCAGCATCTCTAATAATCCATAATGGATTGTGTGCTCCTGCATATTGCAAAGTATTTCCTTGTAATGAGCATAATGCAATGTCCATCCCATCTTTTACTTCTTCTTCACTTTTCTCAAACTCTTCAACTACAATCTCTCTTGTTTTGTTTAAAATTTCTCCAGGGTCTGTTAATCCAAACTCTCTCACACTCCTGTTTAAACCATTATTACAAACCACACTTACCATTGCTCCTGGAACACCATGACCAGTACAATCTGCTGCTGCAAATAACACTTTGTGTTTAGCATGTTCAAGCCAATAAAAATCTCCAGCAACAATATCTTTTGGTTTGTAATAAATAAAACTTTCTTGCAGGTATTCTTTTACTACTTTATTAGGTGGAAGAATAGCATTTTGAATTCGTTTAGCATATTGAATACTATCAGTTATTTCTTTATTTTTTTCTTCTAATTCAGCATGAGCTAGTTCAACTACCGCTTTCTGTTTTTCTACTTCTGTTTTTTGTTCTTCAATAATGTTCTTTTGCTTACGGGTTACTTTTAATCGATTAAATACCACTAAAAGAAAAATGGCTACCAACCCTAAACCTCCAGCAGTAGCATAAGTTAAAATGGTTTGTTTTTCCTTAGCTTCTTGTTCAATTGCTATTTCTTTATCATGTTCAGCATCATCAACTGCTTTTTGTTTTTCATATTCGTATTTAGCTTGTTGTTGAATGACTGCCTTCTGGATTGATTCATTAGTTAAACTATCTCGCATCTTAATATGCAGCTTATACATTTTTAATGATTTATTATACAATCCTTCGTCAGAATAAATGTCACTCAAAACTTTCGCATTATTCTTAATCTCATCTACATGGTTGATTTTTTGAGCTAATTCCATACTCTCTAAACTATTTTCCTTGGCACTCTTAATATTTCCTATTTCATATTGCAGAAGACCTATATTTGCTAAATTTCCACTTGTTAAATATGGCTCATTTAATTCTCTAGCAAGCTTTAAACTTTGGTTATAATACTCTAAAGCTTTTTCATTATCTCCTAACATTTTGAATACGCCCCCCATATTGCCAATAACCCTTGCAGCACCTATTTTGTATCCAACAGAATCACTAAGGCTCTTTGCTTTATTCGAATATTCTAATGATTTATTATAATCTTTTTTGTCAAAAGAAACATGAGCAAGTCTTTCAAGTAAAAAAACAACACTAATATATTGTTTGTTTGTTTTGCTTATTTCCATTGCTCTTTTGAAGGCATCCATTGCTTTACCCTCTTCACCTTGTCCATAATGGATTGATCCAATACTTGTTAAACTTAATGCCATAACACCTTTATCATTAAGTTCTTCACTAAGTTTTAATGCTTCATAATTAAGTTCTAACGACCTCGCAATGTTTCCATTCTGGGAGTATATTACCCCCATATTATATAATGCTCCTACCAAATAGCTTTTATAAGATCTGGCTTCTTTTTTATCTGTATTATTTTTTAACCCTTTTTTTATTTTTTCATACTGAAACAATTGATATTTAGTCCAACTACTATGGTTTAATTTATCACATACCTCATTAATTGCTGCAACTCTAGCAGTATCATACTTAAAACTATGATAAAGCTTCAGACTACTATCTAGAAGTTGAATGTCGGATGGAGATAACTCTTCTAAAATTAAACTATCAATTAGATAGTATTCTTTCTCGGCAAATTTTTGGGAAAATCCATTCAATGAGATAAAAAACAATATGGGAAATAAATATTTCACTTAACTATCCTTTTCTTTAATAATTTCTCTAAAACCGCATGCAATGGGAATATTAGTAGCGCTATAATTGCATTAGCAGTCAAGTTATATATTGGTTCATCATGAGTTAGATCACTTAAATATGGGTCAGTAAAAACCAATATAAATTCAAATAGTATCAAAAAAGCAAAGAAAATTAACCCTTCTGCAACATTGGTTGAGACTTTAACAAAACCTAAACTAAGTACTAATCCGAATAAAAGTAATATCCCTAAAAATATTAAACTATACTGCAAGTTGTTTCTTCGACTAGTTTTTTCAGCTTCTAATCTTGCTTGTTCTTTTAACTCATTCTCTTTACGAATTTGTTCTTTCTCAAACTCGTATTGAGTTTGTTGTCTAATTGTAGCTTTTTGATTTTCTTCGTTAATTGTACTATCCCGCATAACTATAGCTAACTTATACATTTCCAACGCCTTCATCCCTTTACCCTGTTTTTCATAAACATTACTAAGTAGATTTGCCGCTGAATTAATTTTATTTGGGTAACCAATTTCTTGAGCTAAAGAAAAACTTCTCAAACCATATTCTTCTGCAGCTTTAATGTTGTTTCGAAGAAACTCAAGATTTCCAAGATTATATAAGTGCATGCTAAGCGTTACTTTATTCCCTATTTTATCTCCCATTTCTAATGCTTTAGAATAATATTCAAAACTTTTATCTAAATCTCCTTTATCAGAGTATAAGTTCCCAATATTATCATAGCTAATGGCAACTCCTTCTAGGTTACCAATTAGTTTTTTTAATTCTAATGCTTTAAAATGATATTCAAGGGCTTTTTCATATTCGCCTAGTTTCTCATAGGTATTTCCTATGTTTCCACTGATTGACCCAATCGCATTTTTATTATCTATTTCTTCACTTAATTTCAATGCTTTGGTATAATAATCAAGAGCAGGTTCTAATTCTGATTGTAAGTAGTACATATTTCCAATCGTAAGATATGAATTAGCAATACCTTGTTTATTCCCTAATTCTTCCTGAATTTTTAAAGCTTTAAAGTAATACTTAATACTTTTTTCAATTTTCCCTAAGTTAAAATATACACTTCCGATATTGTTTAAGGTGTAAGATATTCCTTCTTTATGATTAATTTCTCTTTTTATTTTAAGGGCTTTAAAGAGGTAATTCAAACTTTCTATTGACTTTCCCTGCTCTTTATAAACATCTCCAATATTATTAAGCGAATTAGAAATTTTTTCCAAATCACCAATTTCCTTATTTATTTTTAAAGCTTTAAAATAGTATTTAAGGCACTTCTCTTCTTCACGATTACTTCTGTAAATAATTCCAATATTGTTTAAAGAAATTCCAAGAAAACGTTGATAAAAAAGTTTATCATTTCCACTTAAGTTTTTTTCAAGGTTAATGGTACATATACTATCAATTTTTAAATTTAATATTAAATCTAAATGTGGGTCTGATAGGTAAATTAAGTTATCCCAAGCATGAAGAGCTTTAATTTTAATTGAGTCATGTTGATTGGATTTTACTACTTGTTTTAAAGAATCTATCTCTCCTATTTCAGCATAAGAATATAGCTGAAATACATTTAGCATAACAACTAATAGAAGTATGTTTTTTAATTTTTTCATCCTCCTATACTTATCATTGCTCTATTTTGCGTATTCTTTTCTTTGTCTTGAAAATCTTCATCACTAATCATACCTCCTCGAGATTTCTTTTTAGGATAAACTGCTTTTATAATATGAGGAACCAAATCTTCTCCTGCTCTTAATGGAGATAATAAATTAGTTTCTGTAGCCGAAAACAAACAGTTTTTAATTCTCCCATTTGCTGTTAATCGTATTCGATTGCAGCTATCACAAAACGGGTTAGTAACTGTACTAATTACACCAAATGATCCTTCATATCCCTTAATACAGTAATTCTTTGTTGTATCATGCTGCTTATCATCTAATTTTATCAATTGACCTGCACCATAATGAGAAGTTACTTTCTCTAATATCTCATTTAACGAAACTACTTTAGAGTTATCCCATTTATTACCGTCAAAAGGCATAAATTCTATAAACCGAAATGAAACATTATTATTCTTAGTAAATTCAATGAAATTAATAATTTCATTATCATTTTGATCTTTTATTAAAACAGCATTTATCTTAATATTAAATCCTGCTAAAATGCATTGATAAATGTTACACATTACCCTATCAAAATAATCTCTACGAGTCATCTCAACAAACTTATCCTTATCTAAAGTATCTAAACTAATATTCAAATCTTTAACCCCACATTCCTTTAATAAATCTATATACTTATCTAGTAAAATTCCGTTAGTAGTAATTCCTAACTGAATTGGTAAAGCTGTTAACTCTCTAATAATTTTTTCAATATTCTTTTTTACCAGAGGCTCCCCTCCTGTTAATCTAATTTTGTTTACACCCAACTTCACAAATTCTTTGGCCAAATAAATAATCTCTTCGTGAGTTAATACATTTTCTTTTTCAGAAAGTTTAATACCCTCTTCAGGCATACAGTATGTACATCGCAAATTACACCGCTCAGTTAACGAAATACGCAAATAGTTGTGTACTCGTCCAAATTGATCTGTTATGTTAGTTGGTTGACTCAATTCTCAATTTGTTTTGTATCAGCTAAACATTTTTCAATCATGTTTATAGTTTTATCTATAGTTATCTTTTTAGTTCTAAAAGATAAAATTGCCATACGAATAACATACTGTCCATCAATCCTAGTTGAACTTAAAAATACAGTCCCATCATTATGGATATTCTCCATTAGCTTTTCATTAAAAGCATTTTCATCTCCGCCAGAAGGGTACCAAAAATAACTCACAGATAAATCAGGCTCTGGACCAACCATAAAACCTATTTTTTTTAATTCTTCTCTAAAATAAGTAGTCAATAATAACTTCTCATTTAAACAAGCTATAAAAGGGTCTATTCCGTGTAAGTTTAATGGCAACCACATTCTCAACCCCCTAAAATGCTTAGTTAATTCTGGTGAAACATCAGCTGGGTTAATTTGCCCATTCTCATGAGCATCCTGCATGTAGTTTGCCGTATAATGGTGAGAATGAAAAACTGATTCCTTATCCTTTACCAAAACAGCCCCAATCCCATAAGGCAAAAACAATCCTTTATGTGGGTCAATTACTAATGAATCAGCCTTTTCAATTCCTTTAAATAGTTCTTTTTTGCTTTCACATAGAATAAAAAAACCCCCATATGCTCCATCAATATGGTACCATAAATTATTTTGTTGCGCTATATCTCCTATTTGTTTTAAAGGATCAACTGCCCCTGTATCAGTAGTTCCTGCAGAAGCAACTACCATAAAAGGATTTAACCCTTCGGTTATATCTTTTTTAATTTGTTCTTCTAAAGAATCAACATCAATTCTAAAGTAATCATCTAACTTCAGTAATCTAATCTGAACATCTTCTAACCCAACTATCCTTATAGCTTTGTGTAAGCAGTGATGTATTTGAGGGCTTAAATAAATTACACTTTTAGTAACTAACTCATTTTTAATCTGATGCTTATCTCTTGCGGCAGTTACAGCTATTAAATTAGCTATAGAGCCTCCTGAGGTTAAGTTCCCTATAGCTGTTTTAGGAAAGTTAAAAACACTCTTTATCCAATCCAACACTTCATTTTCCATGGTAACTGCACCAGGAGAACCAAAGTACATTCCAGCATACTCATTAGTCACACTTGCTAAAAAATCTCCTAAAGCAGCAGTATAAATGCCTCCTCCAGGTATATATCCTATATGCCCCCCTGAAGCAGGATTAATTCCTTTTTCAACAACTTCAGACGTATAAATTTTTAACAGTTCTTTTAACTCCTTTTTATTGGTTGAAATACCTAATTGACTACTATCAGGGTCTCCTTTATAATATGAAAGTTTTGATTCAGTAGAATCAATAAATTCATTAGCATATTGTTGAATATCTTTATTAAGTAATTCTCTTTCAACTAAAGTAGGCTCTAGTGCTGCTGAAATTTGCTCTAAAGCTAATATGCTATTTGTTAGGTTTTTCATGAATAAAAATTGATTACCAAAAATACTTATAGCGTTTGACAAAAAGAATTGAATTGAAGATTATGATAAAAATCATCGGCATAATATCTTATCTATAATTCAAGAATGATAAATTTACAACAACTTATAAAACTAACTGTATGGAAATTTACGATAAACTAAAGGAAAAATATGAAGCAATTGGTCAGAACCCTGATGTACATTTGAGCGGATTATTACACTCCAAACCAATAACTTACTGGGACTACATCCATACAGACGCTTTATTAAATTTACAAATACAACGAACAACACTTCCTGATGAAATGGTATTTATCATGTACCATCAAATTAATGAGTTGTTATTTAAAATGATTTTATGGGAAATTGAGCAGGTGGCTGACAAAGATGAGTTAACTCCTGATTTTTTTGCTGAAAGATTAGATAGAATTAGTCGATATTTTGATATGCTTTCTTCTTCTTTTGAAATTATGGGAGATGGTATGGAAGTAGCTCAATACATGAAATTTAGAGACACCTTAACTCCTGCAAGTGGTTTCCAAAGTGCACAATACAGAATGATTGAGTTTGCATCTACTGAATTAATAAATTTAATTGACATAAGATTTCGAGCTACTATTGATAGAGACACCCCTTTTTCACACGCCTTCAATCATTTATACTGGCAAGCAGCAGGAAAAGATTATGCTACAGGTAAAAAGAACACTCTTCTTACATTATTTGAAGAAAGATATATGGATGACTTTATTGTATTTATGCAAAAGTACAACACTGTTAACCTATGGAGTAAGTTTAAATCTTTACCAACAGAATCTCAGCAAGACAAAAAATTAATAAATGCGATGCGGCATTATGACCACACCGTAAATGTTTTATGGGTTATGGCTCATTTAAATGCTGCAAAAAAATACTTAAATAGTGGAGAAGAATCTGCTGAAGCAACAGGCGGTAGTGATTGGCAAAAATACATGCACCCAAAATATCAAAAACGTATTTTCTTTCCAGAGTTATGGAGTGAAGATGAATTAGAGAATTGGGGAATAAATAACTTAGAAGGTCACGAGTTCATAGAGTAAAAAACATTATTACTAACTAAAAAGCCCCTTTAAATTAATAAAGGGGCTTTTTATTCACAAAACTTAACTACTCATTAGTCAGTTAAAACTAATATTGGTATTTGGGCATGTTTCACTAACGATTTAGAAATACTACGTTCCCAAATTCGTTCCCAAAAATTTCTTTGATGACATACCACAACTAATAAATCGAATTGCTTACCATCTATATAATCTAATATCCCATCTTCAACATTATCACTTTCTCTAAAATGGAAAGGATGATAGGCTGCATCAAAAGCTTCATCAAAACTTGCAGCTTTTAATCGCTCAATTTTAGTATTTGCTTTTTCTTCTTCATCTACTATAAATAAGAAATCTAATGACGCTTTCGTATTCCCTACAATTTGCTTTAATACATTAAAAATTTGATCTTCTCCTGAATCAGTTAAATCATTTGCAACAACTATTTTTTCAGGGAAATTAATCACTGTATCTCCAGGAACTGTTATAATTGGAGTATCTATTGACCCAATTAAAGCAGAAGCATTACTTCCTAAAAAATTCTCAACTACTCCAGATGTTCCAGTAGTTCCCATAACAACTAAATCTATAGATTCTACTTCCACTACTCTCTTAATCGTATCTACAAATAAGCCTGCAATACATTTAGATCTCACATCTATTTCTGGAAAGTTCAATTTTAAATACTCTAACTGCTTATCCATTTCTTCTTGAGAAGAATCTCTAGCTAATGCATCTACGTTAACAGCCATAGTTGCTCCAGCATGTGGTATATGATAAGTATTTATTAAAAAAACTTCTGCATTTAATAAATCTGCAATATTTAATGCATAATCTCTAGCTCTATTCGCAGCATCAGAAAAATCGGTTGGAATTAATATTCTTTTCATAATATAGGTTTTGTTTATAATACAAATAACTAAATGAAAAATTATCATTTAGGTGATTATCGTCATAATTAATGTTGAAGTTAATCATCTTTTTGGTATTTTGAAAAATATTAACAATAACTTCATTTGACACTCAATAATAACATACCTGCATTTAATTGGACCGAATGGTACGAAGGCGTTGGTGGTAGAACCATAAATATCCCTGACGTAGAGCGTATTATGGGTGAAATACGAAATAAACAAGCGCAACGATTTAATGGCCCTGTATCATCTCAAAAAAAAATATTTAATTCATCTAAAGAAGCTGCTAAACATATAAAATCTAAAGCAAAAGAATTTGGAGCAGATTTGGTTGGGATATGTGAAATAGAATCTTCTGATTTATACGAAGGAAAAACTACCAATGAAAAATATGCTATTTCTATAGGTGGAAAAATGTTGTATACAAGCTTTACTAATGTCCCTTCAAATCAATCTGCAATTGAATGTGTAGAAGTGTATCATCGACTAGGTGAAGTCGTAATTAATTTAGCTAACTATATAAGAAGCCTCGGATACACCTGTGAAGTTGAACATCCGGTTGGAGATAGTAATCTACTTCATATTCCAGTAGCTTTAAAAGCTGGTTTAGGAGAACTAGGAAGGCATGGATCTATTATTAATCCGGAATTAGGGCCCCTATTTAGATTAGGAAGTGTTACTACATCCATCCCTATGGAAATTGATCAACCCATTGATGCGGGTATAGCAGCTTTTTGTGACAATTGTAAAGCTTGTAGAATTTATTGCCCAGCAGATGCAATTCCGGATGAGCGCGATAGATTTGGAAAAAAAGACCATTTAGGCAATTATTTATACAGGGTTGATACAGGCAAATGCTTCCCTTATTTTGCTAAACACGAATATTGTTCTGCATGCTTGCCTACTTGTGTTTATAATCATAAAGATTGGGCAACTGATTTTGAAGGAAATAAAGTTAAAAAGTACCCCCATGTTATTATGGAAACACCTCCTAAACCTTTTGATGGCGTATCCACTGAAAAAAGACACAACTATCCAAAATTTAATAGAGATAACCCTAAACAATATTTACCAAGAAAAAAGAAGTAATACAAAGCAGAGACGAAGGGATTCGAACCCCCGATACATTGCTGTATACACGCTTTCCAAGCGTGCGCCTTAAGCCACTCGGCCACGTCTCTGTATATTATAAGAACAAAAAAAGGATGTTAAATTAACATCCTTTTTTTTGTGAGCCCGCTAGGATTCGAACCTAGGACCGCCTCCTTAGAAGGGAGGTGCTCTATCCAGCTGAGCTACGAGCCCTCACAAACTCTTTAAGGTGAGTTAAACCTTTTCTTAAAAAACCATCAACTTTACAGTGGATGGCTTTTTAGTCGGGGTGGCAGGATTCGAACCTGCGACCTCCTCGTCCCAAACGAGGCGCGATAACCGGGCTACGCTACACCCCGAGATGTATTGATTTTCGCGGCTGCAAATATAAATATAGTTTTGACTTTAAGAAACTATTACAAGAAATATTTTAAGATTTTTCTATTGTGCCAAAAATATGGTCCCATAAGGTAGTTACAATACCAATATTTTTATTGTCTCTAGCGTGATGTATATAATGGTGTCTTTTGAGTTTTTTAAATAATTTATTATTGAATTTCCAATGATGTATAGCATGATGAACAATACAATAACCAATATATCCCAACCAGATAAATGCCATATAAACTGCCAAATGTGGTGGACTCAATAAATAAGACAATCCATAATATACACCCACATAAATTATTAGCGTTACATACCACGGCACACCCATTAAATCATAAGGCCTATCATGGTGCATCATATGCCCTCTTTCTGCAGGCCCCTTAATAACATGATACGCGTATTTGTGCATAACATATTCTACCAATGTCCACAACAATAATCCTGCAACCGGAATATAAAGCCATTCAAACCAAGTTAATAAAGAAGTAAAACCTGAAAAAGCTCGAGTACATAAAAAAACTACAATGGACAGATTAGAAACATAACCAAACCAGTAATTAAAATGAGAAGTAGTAATCTTTTTAAGGAAACTTACCTCTTCTAAATCTTCTTTATGTACTTGATTTTTGAACTTCGACATAAATTTTTTTTTACAAAATTATAGATTATAATTGATAATAAAATGATAATACTCTTTCTTGAAATGCAATTTATTATATTTGTTGCAATGAGTAATAAAATTCCATCGTTACGAACTATGGGCACCCTTCCGGTGTTTATGACAGCTGTTTCTACAATACTAGGAGCAATACTTTTTTTACGTTTTGGTTATGCTGTAGGCCATGTTGGTTTAATTGGCGCTCTTGGAATTATTGTTATTGGTCATTTAGTAACAATCCCAACAGCAATGGCTGTAGCTGAAATTGCTACTAACCAAAAGGTAGAAGGTGGAGGAGCTTACTATATGATATCCCGTTCTTTTGGTTTAAACATAGGTGCCACTGTCGGTATAACACTATTTCTTTCTCAAGCCATTAGTATTGCTTTTTATGTTATTGCATTTGTAGAGGCATTAGTTCCTCTTATAGATTGGTTAAATGCTGAATTTTACATTCACCCTTTAATTAACAAATATCTATTCGACACTCGCTCCTTAGGCGTTATTATGATGACTTTATTAACCATGTTAATGCTTTCTAAGGGTGCTAGTATAGGAGTTAAAATGCTTTATGGTGTTGTGTTTATTTTAGCTGTTTCATTAGGAATGTTCTTTTTAGGAGAATCAAACGCTCCAAATGGTAACAACTTTAGTAGAATGATTAAAGGTGGTGATAGTTTCTTCTATGTTTTTACCATTATATTTCCTGCATTTACTGGGATTGCTGCAGGTTTAGGGCTTTCAGGAGATTTAAAAGACCCAAAAAAATCAATACCAAAAGGTACTATATGGGCCACTATTGTTGGTATCATTATTTATGTTGCAGTTGCTGTAAAATTATTTTATTCTGCATCAACATGGGATTTAGCTACTAATCAAATGATTATGAGTGATATTGCTATTTGGGGCCCTATTATCCCTATTGGTTTAGGTTGTGCTGCAATATCCTCTGCTTTAGGATCTATTATGATTGCTCCAAGAACATTACAAGCTTTAGGAGTTGATAGTATTTTTCCTGGAAAATTGAACGGTTGGCTTTCTAAAGGAAGAAAAAAAGATGGCGAACCATTTAACTCATTGGTCATCACCTGTATCATCGGCTATGTATTTATTATTATGGGAGACATAAATACTGTTGCCGGAATTATCTCAATGTTCTTTATGGTTACTTATGGTATTATCTGTTTGATATCCTTCCTTGAACAGTTCGCTGCTGACCCATCTTATAGACCTACATTTAAATCTCGATGGTATTTATCTCTACCTGGAGCTGTTTTGTGTTTTTGGCTAATGTTCAAAATGGACTTTGCTTATGCTGCCGTATCTACAATTATCATGGTGTTAATTTACATTTGGGTTTCACGAATAAATAAAGACAAAAAGGGGATACAAAAACTGTTTAAAGGAGTATTGTTCCAGCTAAGTAGGAGATTCCAAATATTTCTTCAAAAAAGAGATACAGACTTGGTTGAACAAGAGTGGCGTCCTTTTATCATCTCAGTATCCAAAGATTCTTTTAAAAGACAATCCGCATTTGATTTATTAAGGTGGTTGTCGCATAAGTACGGGTTTGGAACATATATCCACTTTATAGATGGTCTTCTTTCTAAAGATACCTATCAAGAATCAAAAGAAGTTATGCAACGTCTGTTAGCTCAAAACAATGGGATAAATAGTAAGGTGTATTTAGATACGATTATTAGTCCATCATATACTTCAGCAATAGCTCAGGTAATTCAATTATCTGGTGTTAGTGGTAAAGGAAATAATATGATATTATTTGAATTTACGCATGATGAAAGAGAAAGCTTAAATGATGCTATACAACACTACTCCTTATTAAGGGCTACTGAATTTGATGTATGTATTTTACGTTCAACCATTAAAGGGTTTGGGTATAAAAAGAATATTCATATATGGATAAGACCTAGTGATTTTGAGAATGCGAACCTAATGATATTGTTAAGTTACATTATGCTTGGTCATCCTGAATGGAAGAATGGTGTTATTAATATTTTTTCAACTTACCCTCCTACTGAAAAAGTAGCAACTGAGAATAAACTGGTAGAATTAATAAAAGAAGGAAGAATACCTATTTCTCCTACTAATATTCAATTAATTCCTCAATTAAAAGAAGAAAAAATTGATAAAATTATTAGTAAAAAATCTGCTGATGCTGATTTAACTATTGTTGGGTACAGCAGTGAGCATATTGAGGAAGAAAGCGAAGCTACCTTCAACAAATATCCTGATTTAGGCAACATTCTATTTGTTAGTGCCTTTAAAGAGAAAACAATAGAATAAAGTCTTTTCTTTGACAAATAATTTCTCCATCACTACCTAACTTTACCCTATGAAAAAAACAATCTATTACATAGTACTAATAGTTATATTTTTGGTTTTATGGAAATGCCAGGTTTTTAAAGAACCTGCAGCAGCGATAATGAGTACAACATTAGATACTCCCAAAATTGAACAGGAAGAAGACGTTAACTTACCAGATGCCGACTTTAATTTGATTGTAAGTGACTTAGATGGCAATACTATAAATATGGTTGATTATAAAGGTAAAGTTATATTTTTAAACTTTTGGGCAACTTGGTGTATGCCATGTGTAGCTGAGTTACCAAGTATTGAAAATCTTTACTCTCAATTTAAAGATGACGTTGCTTTTTTATTAATCAGCAATGAGAGTATTGAGAAAGTAAAAAACTATCACACAAAAAAGGAGTACACTGTTCCTTTTCATATTAGAAATAATGATAGTTTAATTCCTCAGCAATATAATCATGAAGGAATACCAACTACTTTTATTATCAATAAAAACGGAAAAATTGTAAAAGCTAGTTCAGGAGCAGAAGACTGGGATGATGAAAACTTTATTAAGGTTTTAAAAGAAATGATTTAATTCTTTTTAAATAACTGAAATAATATTAGAACAACAGAAGTAGTAAAAGTTAAGGTTAATAATATCCCTGAAATAATAACAACATACTTAAACCATAATACTCCACTCCATAGCAACCAAATACCTCCAAAAGTTAATAAGATAGATATAAAAGGCTCTACTATTAATATTTTTTTTAAGCCTTTAGGTATCGATGTAAGTAGAAGTATTCCTCCCAAAGCTAAAAAAATAAGTGACATACTAGTTACATGATTATGTACTGTTGTGATTATTTCTTTTTCTGCTTTTTTAAACTTCATTATTTCAGCCTCTTCGTCAGCTTCATTCCCTAAATAATGCTCCTCAATGCCATTAACAGTTGAATTTGTATTTTCATTTACAAATCGCAATCCTACGAAGTAACCAAAACTTAGTGTTAAAATAAAAAAGCCTACTAATAGCTTAGCAGGTTTTGGTAATTCATGTATTTTCCCATGTAATTTCAAACTAGATTGCTCCTACTCTTTTAAGTTCATGAATTTGTTTCATTACTTTTTTTACATCTTGAGTCATATTCCTAGCCGAAATAGTTGCTCCTGAAATATTTTGAATATCATGTCCAAACTTCATTTTTTCAGGGTCAGATTTTCCTATAAATTGTTTTAACCATCGCTTACTTCCAATTTCACCTCCATATTCTTCTCTATAAATTAAAACCTTTACTTTGAGAATAGATAAGTCAGATTTAAAAACCACCATATAATCAAAGTTGCTAATCTTACTCTTTGCTCTTGCTAAAAACAAGTAAGCTGCGTGTTTATCATTTTTTGATATACTATAAAAGGTATTATTATTTAGTTTGAAAGATAGTTTTTCTTTATCGTTAGTATTTAAGATAACTTCTGACTTCTTAATATTTTGCTCTGGCCAAATACTAGCAAGTGTTTTGTCAATTTTTTTAATAGCACTTTTTGGCAACTGTGCTTTAAAGCTTGTTCCTATAAAAACAATTAAGAAACTCAATATGTAAATCCAACTTTTATTCATTATCATAAACGCAAAAGGCCTGCTTCGGTTAGCGAAACGTGAAATTAACTAATTATTAACTTATCTAAAACCAAACTCCTATACCTAAATTAATTTGTCTTGATGGAGTGTTGCCATCTGCTTCATTATCAAAAATTTGATAATCTGCTTTAAATGCTGCTCCATTACTCACTTTATAGGTTACCCCTAAAGTAATATCCGTTCTAGCAAAAGAATAATTTTTATCTGTATTCTCAGAAGTAGCATTATGTGTATCGTAATACTCATATCTACCAAATAAAATAATTTTTTCTTTAGCTCCTTTGTTAAACAAACTTAACACATCATAACCAAGCTCTCCATAATACCCTAACATTGAAGACCCCAAATCTGAGCCAGTAAATCCATTGTATTCATTTACATTAGAAATAGATGCTTTAATAAACTGAGCTCTTGCCTGAAATGCTTTATACTGATATCTTGCATCTAAACCAAACATAGCTAAACCAACTGTTGAAGAATCTGCCTGTTCCTTAAGCCCTAAAGTGTCATTATTTGGAAGCCCATCAAAAGCCGTAGATTGTGTGTTTCCATAATATGCAGACGCTCCAATTTTCAATCCTTTAATACCATAATAATCAATTTTAGAAGAAAAATTAGGTGAATTAAAAGTTGATTCAGCTGCTTTTTGCCTCCCTTTTCTAAAACCATCTACCCCCCTAAGTTTTGCTACACCATCATAACCTAAAAAGCCATTTACAACATAAGCTTGATATTTTAAGGATAACTGATCTAAATTACCTGCTATACCAGCCCCCATCTCTCGCCATGTTGAAGGAACTATAACCCCATCAAGATTTGGTCTCTCTACCCCATTAAATGTTGTAGTTTCATGATATTCGTTTATTATACCCATTGGTATTAACATTAAACCAGCTCTTATCCCCAAACCACTATTAACTTGATAATTAATGAAGGCCTGTTCAACATAAAGCTCTTTAACATGTTCCATCTCAATCTCAGTAACAAATTGAACTTTGTCATTAAATTTATATCCCATAAAAATAATCATACGATGAACATCCATCTTACCATTAGCACTAGCAGTATCGTTAAAGGGCTGGTTATAGTCAATTTGAGCATAACCTCCAATAATTATTTGTTTACCTCCATTTCCTGATAAAATATTTTGTGCTGAATTTAATGGGGCATTTGTAGTTGTATCTGTACTCACTACTTGAGCAGAAAGTAAACCTCCAATCAATATTACGCTTATACCTAATATTCCCTTAATCATTTTCCCTGTTTTATTTAGATTGATTTTAAATAACAAGGCAAATGTAGATTTAGCTCAATAAAAACACAATACCACATTTATGGTATTTTGAAAGAAAAATGTTGAAAGGAATTTTAAGTTTTGATAATATTTTCTTTTACTGCATAAATAACAATTCCTGCAGTATTTTTAATACCCAACTTATTCATAATGTTTTTACGATGAGTATTGACTGTATGTGTACTTAAAAATAATTGATCTGCAATTTCCTTATTGGTAGACCCATCAGAAATTAACTTTATTATTTCTATTTCTCTTTCAGATAATGAAATCCCTTCACAGCCATGAGCTTCTGTATCATTTTTTTCAGACAAGATATCTATCACTACCCCACAATAAAATTGTTTCCCATCATAAGTGTCAGCAATAGCCTCCATAATCTCGGGCTTATCGCAATCTGACAACAAGTAACTATCAACACCATTTTTTAATGCATCATATACTGTAGATTTTGGTAAAGAATCTGTAATTGCTAAAATTTTAGTGTCTTTATATATTTGCTTAATTTCTTTTATGGATATAACTCCAAAAGAAGAGTCACTATAATCCATCACAATGATATCAGGAAAGTAGCGAGAAGAATTTTTCTTTAAATCATCAATAGAATTAACTATACCTAAAACACGATTACCTCGATTAGATTGGAGAATAGTCTTTATTCCTTCCCCTGCAATCTGGTTGTTATTAGCTATTAAAATGTCTATCATAATTTATTTAGATTGATTCTAAATAGAATTCAAAAATAGTGACAATATACCTTTCTTACAAATATTCGTCTAATTAATATTAACATCTTGTTGCATTTTGTAAAACAAGCATTATTAAGTAAATTTACTTTTGCTATGAAACTAACTAAATCACTTTTACTAACCCTCACTTGCATTATTTTTTCTGTATTTGCATTTGGTAATAACGGAATACGTTTTACTAAAAATGAAGGTCAATGGCAACAACCTTTTTTATATAAAGCTGACTTAGGTAATGGAGCAATGTTTTTGGAAAAAGGGGGCTTTACCTATAATTTTTACAATGCTGATGCTTTTCAATTTCATAACCACAACTGGAGTAAAGGTAATGAGCCTTTAAAATATCATTCTTTTAAAATGAATTTTATTAATTCTAATCCAAATCCAACTATTCAGAATAAAAATAGCTATAGTGATTATAAAAATTACTATTATGGGAAAAACCCTAACAATTGGAAATCAAATGTTAAATCTTATCAGCAAATACTTTACAATAACATATATAATAACATTGATATTGCTTTATACAGCTTAGGTTCAAAATTGAAATATGATGTTATAATTAATCCCGGAGGAAATTTAAAAGATGTTCAATTTCAATATGAAGGAACTGATAATATTATAGTTGATGATTCTGGAAACCTTCATATTAAAACTTCTATTAATGAAGTGATTGAACAGAAACCTTATGCTTACCAAGAAATAGATGGGCAAAAAATTGAAATCCCATGTCAATTTGTTGTTAAAAACAATATTGTATCGTTTAAAATTCTTAAATCTTATAAAAAAAAGCACCCTTTAATTATTGATCCTTTAATTTTCTCAACCTACTCTGGCTCCTTAGCAGATAATTTTGGTATGACAGCAACATATGGCTACGATGGTAGTTTGTTTGCTGGCGGTATGGCTTACAATATTGGTTACCCAACAACAACTGGAGCATATGACACTACATTTGCTGGAACCCCAGCATATGGTATCACTGATGTAGTTATAACTAGATATGATTCATCTGGTTCTAATTTACTATACTCAACATATATAGGTGGCTTAGAAACTGAAACTGTTCATAGTCTTATTGCTAACGAAAACAATGAACTATATTTATATGGTGTAACTAGTTCCTTAGATTTCCCTACTACTGCTGCTGCATATGACACCTCATTTAATGGAGGAACTCCTATTAATTTCACAAACAACGGAACTCATTTTAATAATGGTACTGATATATATGTTGCCAAATTTAATGCTAGTGGAACAGCTCTTCTTGCTTCCACTTACATTGGTGGATCTAGCAATGACGGAATAAATACTACAGCAATAAACCCTACCGTTTATGATTCTTTAATGCATAATTATGGTGATCAATTTAGAGGTGAAATAATGATTGATTTAGACGATAATTGCTACATTACTTCATCATCAAATTCTAATGATTTCCCGACTCCCAATGGCTTTGATAACACTTTAAATGGACACCAAGATGCTGTAGTTTTAAAATTTAACAATAACTTAAGCACTCTTAATTGGAGTACATACCTTGGTGGTAGTGATGCAGATGCTGGTTTATCTGTAAAAGTAGACTCAAACAAAACCGTCTATGTTAGTGGAGGAACAACTTCAAACGACTTCCCAGCAACTCCTGGGAGTATTACTCCTACATTTCAAGGTGGAGAAGCTGATGGGTATATTGCAAAAATCGATAGTAATTGTAATGGAATACTTGCCGCAACCTTTGTTGGGACTAATGATTACGACCAAACCTTTTTTATTGATATAGATAGATTTGGTAGTATCTATACTGTTGGACAGACGCAAGGTAACTTTCCTGTAATAAATGCTGTTTATTCTAATCCAAATAGTGGCCAGTTTATTCAACGAATGAATAATGATTTAAACACTATTGATTACTCTACAATTTTTGGGAATGGAAACATAGCAGCTGAATTTTCTCCTGCAGCATTTTTAGTAGATAGATGTGAAAACGTTTATGTTAGTGGCTGGGGAGGCAATATACTTGGAGGATCTCCATTAAATGGAATGCCAACAACTTCATTGATAAATGGAGGATTTCAACCTACTTCTGCTAATGGATATGATTTTTATTTATTTGTACTAGAAAGAAATGCTCAATCCATGCTTTTTGGGTCGTATTTTGGTGGGAATCAAAGTCAAGAGCATGTAGATGGTGGTACAAGTAGGTTTGACAAAAACGGAATAGTATATCAATCAGTTTGCGCAGGATGTGGTAGCAATGATGATTTCCCTACCACTGCTTCAGCATGGTCTCAAGTAAACAACAGCTCAAACTGTAATAACGGTATTTTTAAATTTGATTTCGAAATAATTCCAAAAGCTAAATTTTCTGTAGATACTTTTCAAGGTTGCGCACCACTTACAATTACTTTTACAAATTCATCTGGACAAAGTGATAGTTACTTATGGGATTTTGGAGGAAATGATACAACTTCAATAATTTTTAACCCTGTTAAAACATATAATACTCCTGGAACATATAACGTAACTCTAATTATTACTGATTCTATTTGTAATACTGTTGATACTGCTTTTCAAACAATTACAGTTGCACCACCTATTACGGTTAGTGGTGGAAACACCATTACCACATGTGATTCTGCAACACTTTATGCTAATTCAACTGGAGGCGCTACATACTTTATATGGTCTAGTAACAACCAATTTACTGACACTTTAAACCCAAATCTAACAGACTCTAGCCTATTTATAAACGTAACAGATACAACTTGGTTTTATGTAATGGCAAGTAATGGCCCTTGTTCGGCTGTAGATAGTTT
>JARGOE010000009.1:0-1272 GCA_029210015.1 Vicingaceae bacterium | reverse complement strand
TTTGAAACTGACAAACAAAATGTTGGCTGGGACGGAACTTTTAAAGGTGCTTTGGTTGATCCTGCAGTTTTTGTTTACTACATGGAAATTACTTGTGTAGATGGTCAGGAGTATTTTAAGAAAGGCAATATAACTGTAATTAGATAGTGAACAGCCTATTAAAAATATCAGTTATCAGCCTAGTATTTCTGATTACAAATAGTGTATTAGCTCAAGATATCCACTTTTCACAATTTTACAATTCTCCTTTAAACTTAAACCCAAGTTTAGTTGGAGCATTTAATGGAGACTATCGCTTTGTTGGAAACCAACGAACTCAATGGAGCTCTGTAACAGCACCATATGCTACATTTGGTCTAAGTGCTGATGCAAATGGGATATTTAACTCTCCTATTGGAGTTGGCTTATCAGTTTATAATGACAGAGCGGGAGACTCTGATTTTAGCACGCTTCAAATAGGGTTAGGCGGTTCATATAATATAAAAATTGACTCCACACAAAGTTTTCAAATTGGTATTCAACCAGTTTTTACTCAAAGAAGCATCAATTACAATGACTTAAAGTTTGATAATCAATACAATGGAAGTTTTTATGATGCTAACATAGGCAATGGAGAAACATTTGGAAATACCGGAGAAACATATTTCAACCTCCATGCTGGACTAAGCTATAATAAAAAAATTGCCCAAAGAAAAGAAGTTAATGCAGGATTTGCTCTTCACAATATTGTAAGACCACAACAAACTTTTTTTAATGCTGATATACCACTTCATCAAAGAATTACAATCCATGCAGGAGGGCTAATTAAATTGAGTGATAAAATCGATGTTTTACCAAATATACTATTTCAAAAACAGCATAAATTTCAAGAGATTGTTTTTGGAGGGCAAGGAAAATATCATCTAAACAATGGTAACTATAAAGCTCTTTATGGAGGCATTTGGTATAGAAATTCTGATGCAACCTACTTTAACGTTGGTTTAGATTATGCAGATTTTCATTTTGGAATTAGCTACGATTTAAATTTGTCATCCTTAAGTGTTGCTAGTCAAAATCGTGGAGGTTTTGAATTCTCTGTAATCTACATTATTTCCCGTTTCAAACCAGAAATTAAACGATATAAAGCTTGTCCTGACTATATTTAATGAATTCCTTTTCTAAAATATTAGTTTTAATATTAGTTATCTGCACTCAATTTCTAATCAACAACTGCTATGGACAAAACCAAAAACAGTTGGTAAAAGTTGGTGATGAACTAATAGAAAAATATGG
>JARGOE010000008.1 GCA_029210015.1 Vicingaceae bacterium | reverse complement strand
TATTCCGCTCAAAATAAATTTGAGAAAATTGATGGTGTTGGTTCAATAGATGAAATATTTAATCGTCTCTGTACTGCTATTGATGTGCATAAGGTTTCCTTGTAAAATTCTTATCTAACTAACATAAAATGTCTAATAGTAATTTTATTGATTACGTAAAAATCCACTGTCGTTCAGGTAATGGAGGTTCTGGTTCCACGCATATGCATAGAGACAACTGGACTGCTTTAGGTGGGCCAGATGGAGGCGATGGAGGTAGGGGTGGCCATGTTATTATTAGGGGAAACAAAAATCTTTGGACTTTATTACATTTAAAATACAAAAGACATATTAGGGCAGGTCATGGAGGTCATGGGGGTGCATCTAGAAGTTCTGGTAAAGATGGAGAAGATGTTTATGTTGAAGTGCCTTTAGGAACAGTTGCAAAAGATGTAGAAACTGGTGAGGTTCTTTTTGAGATAACTCAAGAGGGTGAAGAATTTATCTTGGTTAAAGGAGGAAGAGGAGGATTAGGAAATGATCATTTTAAATCATCAACTAATCAGACGCCAAGATATGCGCAGTCTGGAGAACCTTATATTGAAGAGTCTAAAATTTTAGAATTAAAAGTTTTAGCTGATGTTGGTTTAGTTGGTTTTCCGAATGCAGGTAAATCTACTTTGCTTTCAGTAGTTAGTGCTGCTAAACCTGAAATTGCAAATTACCCATTTACTACATTGGTTCCTAACTTAGGAATTGTAGAGTACCGTGATCATCGATCGTTTGTAATGGCTGATATTCCTGGAATTATTGAGGGTGCTAGTGAAGGGAAAGGTTTAGGTTTAAGATTTTTAAGGCACATTGAAAGAAATGCTGCTTTATTATTTTTGGTTCCCGCAGATAGTGATGATATTAAGAAAGAATATATGACTCTACTAAATGAGCTTGAGTTGTATAACCCAGAATTATTAGATAAAGAAAGAATCTTAGCCATATCAAAATCTGATATGCTTGATGATGAGTTAAAGGAAGAGATTAAAAAAGAATTACCTGAGGTTGAGAGTCTATTTATTTCTTCAGTTGCGCAACAAGGTTTAGTAGAATTGAAAGATTTACTTTGGGCAAAAATTAACAGCTAGGGTTTTAATTCTAATTCGATACTGCTTTTTTCCTCTCCATTTATTATTAAAGTTATTTTATGTATTCCCGGATAATGAACTCTTGTTGAGAGTTGCTTAAACCATTGTTTTCGTTTAAATGTTTTATAGCTATTTGCTTTTATAGTGAATTCTGATATTTGAAAAACTTTACTTGATCTAATTCCACTAGCTTTTACATAGTCAACTTTATATTCTAAGCGAGTGGCTCTTTCTTTTATAGATTGATTAACTACATCAAAATTAAAAAATAGAAAGTCACCAATTTTTATTTCTTTATGAGAAAGTTTAAGATTCTCAACTTCTAATTCATTAGCATCATTCAAACCAAATATTGCCAATGCTTTTTTATCTCCTTTTTTCAATAGTGTTCTTAAAGCATGCTTAACTATCCAATTTGTGTTGGAAGATTTACCGTGCCAATTATTGCCAAAATTTAAGACGATCTCTGGATGGTCTTTGGAGATATCATTTAAATGATTAGCTACACTTTTTCTAACATATTCAGAGTCATCATTTTTTAAATTTTCTAAAATTGGTAAACAAGGTGAAGGGTCGTTAATAAACTCCCTTAAAGGAGAAGCCCACGGAAGCCTGGGTCTACATCCTTCAGATGATAACCTTCTTAAGTGATGGTTTTTACTTTTACTCCAAAGAATCATTTGCTTCATTGATTTGTCAGGATGCTTTTCAATAAAAGGGCGAATAGCAAATTCAGCGGTAGATTGTTGTGTGAAAATTTCCATTGCATTTATGGATGTAGTAAAATCGTTTAAACCAAATTGTTCTACAAAATCTGGAAATACAAATGCTGGTAAACCTTTATAATGTAAAGCAACTTCAGATAAAATTTTTATCTGATCCTTGTAGGTTAGCTGCAGGTGCTTATTGATTTGATGGGAAATACACTTCACTCTATCTTTGAGTTCTCGTTGCTCCCATTTATCATTAATGATGCTTTTAACAAAAGATTTTTTGTCAAAAAAAGAAGCCTTTGCTGATAATTTTAATGCTAAATCATCAACAAAGGCTTTGTTATATTCGTCTTTTAAATTCAAGCTACCAAATCATAACCCTTAAGCTATCAGGAGCTATCATTGCACCATGATCACAACCAAAAGCTTCTCTAAATTCAGTCATGTTTACTAATGGTCCATTTGTTCTGAATCTTGTAGGAGAATGGTAATCTGTTTTAACTTGATTAATTAAAAATTCTTCTGTTGCATTAGTATGCCATACTTGAGCCCATCCTAAGAAGAATCTTTGCTTATAGTTATAACCATCAATCATTGGGTCTTTTTTACCTTCCATTGCTTTCTCTAATGCATAATATGAAAGTGTAATTCCAGCAATATCTGCAATATTTTCACCTAATGTCATTTGACCATTAACATGATTTCCTTCTGCAACTTCAAAATTGTCATACTGGTTTACCAATTTAGTAGTTCTTTCTTTAAATTTTGAGTTGTCATCTTCAGTCCACCAGTTATTTAAATTACCATCACCATCATACTTACTTCCTTGGTCATCAAAACCATGAGAAAATTCATGTCCGATAACACCACCAATTCCGCCATAATTTATAGCATCATCAGCATCTGGGCTAAAGAATGGAGGTTGTAAAATAGCAGCAGGGAACACAATCTCATTCATAGTAGGATTGTAATATGCGTTAATAGTTTGTGGTGTCATACCCCATTCATCCTTATCAATTGGTTTACCAATTCTGTTCACATTCTTTTTGTATTCAAAATAATTCATGTTCATTACATTTTGACATAAAGTTTTAGAATCAATTTCTACAGAACTATAATTTTCCCATTTATCAGGATAACCAATTTTGTAAGTGAACTTGCTTAATTTATCTAAAGCTTTAGCTTTAGTTTCTTCTCCCATCCATTCTAACTTCTGAACTCTTTCTTTAAATACTTTATTAATGTTACTAATTAAATCTAGCACTTTTTGTTTTGATGATTCAGGAAAGTGTTTTTCAACAAATAGTTTTCCAATTTGTTCACCAACTGTACCGTTAGATTTAGACAAAGCTCTTTTCCACCTTGGCTTCATTTCTTTAGTACCTCTCATTGTAGTAGCATAAAAGTCAAATGCTTGCTTTTCAAATTCAATACTTAAGTTCCCAGCCATGTCATTTAATAAATGCCATTTCATATAAGTTTTCCAATTTTCAATTGGATATGCTTTAAAAGCGTTATCTAAATTCTTTAAGAAATCAGGCTGTTTTACAACAACATCATCAAAACCTTTTAATTCTGCAGCAGCGAAAAATCCTTCCCAATTAATAGTTGAGCTTAATTTTTGTAAATCTTCAAGACTCATTTTGTTATATGTTTTGTTTGGGTCTCTTCTTTCAGTTCTGCTCATTGAGTTAGCAGCCAAGTTAGATTCAATTTCTATAACTTGTTTTGCCATAGTATTAGCTTCATTTTCTTCTGTGCCTGCTAAGGTGAAAAGTGTCGCAATATGTTTTTCATATTCCATTAATATATTTTCTCCTCTTTCATCTTTAGGAGTATAGAATGATTTTCCAGGTAATCCTAAACCTCCTTGAGATAAGTAAGTAACATATTGAGTACTATTTTTGGTATCAATGTGAACGTAAAATCCAAATATAGAACCTGAACCATACTTTCTTGTTTCGGCCATCATTTCAACTAATTCCTGAGTGTTAGTAACACCATCAATTTTGTCAAGCATTGGCTGAATAGGTTTAATACCTAATTCATTGACAGTAGTAGAATCTAAAGCTGAAGTATAGAAATCACCAACTTGTTGAAGAGGAGTACCTTTTTTAGCTTTTTCTTTAGCTGCATTCTCTACAATTTCTCTTAACTTAATTTCATTTCCTTCATGAACAACACTAAAACTACCCCATCTACTTTCAGACTCAGGCACTGGATTGTTTTTTAACCAATTACCAACTGCAAATTGCTCAAAATCTTCACACGGATTAATAGTTGAATCAATTTGGCTTAAATCAAAAGCGGGTGTAGTTATTTTTGTTTCTTCAGTTTGTACTGTTTCTTCAGTATTTCCTCCACAAGCAATAGTAATTGTTGCAGCAGTTAAACCAAGTATAGTTTTATTTAATATGTTCATTTTATGAAATTTACGTTATCTTAACATCTAAAGTAAAAATAAATAAATCAACTGGCATAAATAATATGATAAACGGTTGAATTTTATGATAAATAAATTAAAGTAGTTAAATTTTTATGGAATTTGAATGTTGTTTGCATCTAACTAACGAATATTCTTAAAATTTAAAAAGCAATTGCTAATTATTTGTTTAATTTAAAACTTTAGAAAAGATGAAAAAACTTACTACAACACTAATCCTTCTAACCTTTGTTATGTCTAGCATAATAGCTCAAACAGGAGAGGTTAAGGGAATTATCAAAGATAAGGAAACAGGCAAACCAATTTGGAATGTTTCTGTTTATATTGAATTAGGAGGAAACTTAGTTGGCGATGCAGCTGATTTTGATGGTAAATATACCATTAAACCTTTAAATTCAGGTGTTTATACTATTGTTGCAAAAATGACAGGTTATGCACCAATGAAAATACATAATGTACAGGTAACATCAGATAAAATAAGTTATGTTAACATTGATATGGAGACGGCTGCTACTGAAATTGATGAGTTTGTGTTTATTGAAGTTATTCATGAAATTCCTTTAATTGATCCAGATGAACCCCATGTAAAAATGCTCACTGCAAAAATGTTGAAAAATGATCCGAATATACATAACCCTACAGAAATGCTTAACAAAATTGAAGGAGTTACAGTTGCACCTAATGGTAGAGATGTTTATGTAAGAGGTAGTCGTCCTCAAGCTACTCAGTTTATTACTGATGGAATGAAGTCAATTACTGGAGGTATCGGAATACCAGGGCAGGCTATAGGAAGTATTAAAGTTTATACTGGTGGTGTGCCTGCTAGGTATGGTGACCTTTCAGGTGGAGTTATTGTTACTGAAACTAAAAGTTATTTTGATTTAGCACAAGAATATCAATAAGCATATTGATGAGATTATTTAAGGCAAAAAACATACAATCATTAACCGACAACGAATTAATCGCTGCTTATAAAAGTAAGGGTGATAATGAGTTGGTGGGAGAGTTATACAAAAGATACTCTCACTTGGTTTATGGTGTTTGCCTTAAATACTTAAAAAATGAAGAAGAAGCTAAAGATGCCGTGTTACAGATTTTTGAAAACCTATTAGAGGATTTAAAGAAACATGACATTGCCAATTTTAAAAGTTGGTTGCATAGTGTGGCTCGTAACCATTGTTTAATGTTTTTAAGAAAAGAGCAAACTAAACAAAAAAGGGTTAATGAATATGAAGCTACTTATCAGCATGAAGAAACTTTTGCAGCACCATTTGAGGTTCATGATCAGGAAGAAAAAGAAGTGAAGTTGACAAAGTTAGAAGAAGCTATGACTCATTTAAAAGATGAACAACGCATTTGTATTGAGTTGTTTTATATAGAAGAAAAGTGTTACAATGAAGTAGCGGATATTACAGGGTATGATATTAAAAAAGTAAAAAGTTATATACAAAATGGGAAAAGGAATTTAGCCAACTTAATGTCGGCTTAAACAAAATTAAAATGAAAGAATTACATAACCACATATTTTCAAACACGACTTGCATCTCGAAAGAAACTATGCTTAGGTATATTAATCATCAACTTTCTGTAAAAGAATTACATGAAGTTGAAAAGCATATGCTTGATTGCGAATTATGTACCGATGCTTTGGCAGGAATGAAATATGCCGAAAATTCTTCCATGCTTTTTGCTATAGATAATCAGATAGATCAGCGGGTAAGAACAGGACAAACAAAAGCACCATTAATGCGTAATTTAATGGTTGCGGCATCTTTATTAATTATAGTTTTTGGAAGTTATTTTACGTTTGATTTTTTCCAAGAAACAGTTGATTCTGAAGGGAACTTAGCAATTACGAATGAAGAGATACAAGTAGCGGAAAAAGAAATAGATGCTATTGCACCTAATGAAGAAAAATTAGAAGAAGTGTTAACAGATAATACCTTTGCAAATGGAGAAACATTTGGAAACTCAATAAATGGTTCTGCAGAGCCAGAAATAATAAGTGTTGAAGATGCTGAGGAAAGTGAAGATGCTTTTATGGATGATGTTGTAATTGCAGTTGATGAAATGGAGGAGGAATCAATTGAATTTGAGGCTACAGGTAATAATAGAGTTCAAGAGCAAAAGAATAATCAAGGAGCTTCAAATAGTCCAAAGTTAAGTGCTGTAACTACTGTTGGAAGTGTACAACAAGAGGTTGATAAAGATGGTTTAAATAAGAATTTAGATAATTCTAATAAACGAGATAAATCTAAAGATGCGCGTAAGTCTAAGTCTAAGTCTAAAAAAGGAGCTTTTAAAAGCAGAGCTAAGGCAAGTGCTCCAGCTTATACTGATAATGCAGTAATTATGGATGCTGAATTAACCGAAGAAGTGGAAGCTGCTAAAGAATATAGAAGTACCATAACATTAAGTGATCATAAAGTAGTTAACTACATTGAAGAGTATCAAAGAGAATTTGATATGAACCAAGTAGTTGAAACTAAAACAGAATCAGTATCTGCAGGTTATGCAAGTGAAGAGGACATGAAAAAAGCTGAAAAAGAGCGAGCTGAAGAAAAAGTTGAAATAACTTATAAAGCAACTTTAGAAAAAGCTATGAGTTACTATAAAGCTAAAAATTATGTGATGGCATTAGATGAGTTTAATGTTATTTTAAAACAACACCCAGATGAAGTAAATGGTTTGTTTTATGGAGGTTTAAGCTATTACCATTTAGATAAAGATACCGAGGCACTTAAGAGTTTAGATAAGGTGTTAAGCAATAAAAATACTGAATTTAACCAAGAGGCAAAATGGTACAAAGCATTAACTTTAATTGAGTTAAAACAAACAGAAAAAGCCAAAAAGCTGTTACAACAAATTGTTGCTGAAAATGGTTTTTATAAAGCTAAAGCTGAAGAGAAATTGAAGGACTTATAGTAATTAACACTCTATGAAATATTATCAATTAGTGCTTTAATATTGGTCTCATTATTAAATTGAGTCAACGCTTTTTGTCTTAATTCAGTTTGTTCTTTAGTAAACTCTTGCTGCATTAACTCATTAATAATTGTTTTGTATTCATTACTTGTATTAGCTATGTTGCAACAATTATTTAAGTTAGTCCCATCCAACATCTTAGTATTGGCTATACAGTGTTTACCATTAAATAAAACATTTAATAGTTTTAATTTTAATCCTGTAGCTTGCTCTGTGTAAAGTAAATTAACTTGAGCATTGGCAATTAATTCATTTAGTTTTTCATCACTTGGGTTTTCAACTAAACTTAAATTGGGTTTGTCTGCAATTAAGTTTTCAATGTCTTTATCAGGTTTTAACCCAGCAATTATTAACGAAACACTTAAATCGTTAAACACTTTTTTAACTAAAAAGTTAACAGCATTTTTATTTTCAGTAACACTTAAATTACCATGATAAAGCACATAATTTCCTTTGTTTAAATCAATAGAAACTTTATTGTGTTGATGAAAAGCTGGCGTGTATATCGTGTTTAGTTTGGGATAAGTAGATTTAAAATAATCACAATCACTTTTAGAAATAGCTAAACTTAAATCAGCAAACTTTAAAATAGGCTCAAATTGTTTTAGGCGTTTGGCTTCAGTTTTAAAATAGTGTTTACGTAAATCGTTTTTTTCTGCTTTAGCTAAGTTTTTATAGTAATGATGTTCTACATTATGGTTTCTAACAATTTTAAAACGCTGTTTAAAAGTCTCATCACTTAATAAAAAACAAGTATGTAAACCTTCAAATAGAATCGGAAACTCGTTTTTTAATAAATTTTCTTTTAAAGCTTTATCTGCTCTAGATTTAACAATATAAGGAAGTTTAGATAAAAACGAGGTAGCTCCTGTTTTACGTTTGTAGTAGGTTACCGATACACAATACTTATTCAATTCTTTTTGTTTGCCTCTACCATATTCATAACAATGTAAATGCACATGTATACCTTGCTCGTAAAAAGCCTTTACCTTATAAAAAACATCAATTACTCCACCATAATTAGCTGGGTAGGGAACATCAAAGGATATGATATTAATTGCTTTCAAAATAATGTTGAAATTACTTGTTTTTCCTTTTCCCAGTTTAAATCTAAAGCTGCTTTTTTACAGTTTCCTTTATAAATTGTTAATTGAGTTTCGTTGCTTAACATTTGCTCAATTTGTTTAGCAATTTGCTGAGGTTCGTGTGTAGAAATAGTTTCTCCAACTTGGTATTGATTCACTAGGTTTGTCATTTCTGGTAAATTACTGACTAATACAGGGACGTTTGCGTGTATGTAATTAAATACTTTGTTTGGTAATGCAAAACGATAATTCAATCCTTTATCTTCTTCTAAACTTAATCCTAAATCAGCTTGAATGGTATAGCTGTGGAGTTTTTCGTAAGGCACTTCGCCTAACATTTTTACTTTTTCCGTTAAGTTTTCTGATTTAATGAGTTGTAAAATCTCATTTGAAATATCTCCTTTTCCAATAATGTATAGTATACAATTATCAAGGTGATTCATAGTCTTAACCATAAACTCAATTCCTCTGTTTACATTAATTGCTCCTTGGTAAATTATTACTTTTTTGTTGTCAATTTTTAAAGATTCAACTTCATAAGTTGAAGTATTTTGCTCAGGCACATTTCGTAATAATTTTACATTAATTCCGTATTCTTTTTGGTATAAATCAGCTATTGATTGACTTACTGTTATCACATTTTTTAATTGAGGTAAAATACGTTGTTCCATTCGTTTCCATATTCGTTGAACTGACGGGCGGTTAACCAGTTCAGGAACTTCAGTAAAATACTCATGACTATCAAAAATCAATTTCTTCTTTTTCCATTTACTTGCAGTATGATTGGCTAAAAGCGTATCTAAATCATTACTCCATAATATATCAACTTTGCTAAATAATAAAAAGAAAAATAAGCGTAAATTGTAATTTGCATAAAACAAAGGGCCTTTATTAAACCAAAGGTTAAACCGTATAGTTTTATAAATTCTACTTAAAGGTTTGCTATTTGGTAATTTTCTACCTACTAAAACAACTTCAAAATTAAGCTCGATTAAGGTGTTACAAATTTTAGCTACGCGTTGATCGGTAGTTAAATCGTTAGTAACTGACACTATAATTTTTTGTTGACTCATTCCAGATGCTAAAAGTAATAAACAATAGTTTATTCATATTTATTTTAGATAAGATGATGTTTTTGCTATCGATGAAATAAATTTGAAAGAAATAAGTATTGATACTATGAAAAACATAGCTGTATTAGAGGGTGGTTATAGTCACGAAAAAGTAATTTCTTTGTTAAGTGCTGAGACTGTATTCCAAAATATTGATAAAGAAAAATACAACCCAATAAAAGTTAGGATAGATGAAGAAGGATGGTTTGCTTTTTATCAGGGAGAAAAAATAGCCATTAACCGTAGCGATTTTTCATTTGGTGATGTAAAGTTTGATTTTGCTTTTATCGTTATTCATGGTACTCCTGGTGAAGATGGTAAGTTACAAGCTTATTTTGATATGTTAGGCATGCCATATTCATCTGCAAGTCATTTAGCTACAACTTTAACATTTAATAAGTTTGTATGTAATCAATACCTAAAAAGCTTTGGTGTAAAAGTAGCAGAAGCAGTTTTAATTCGTCAAGATGAAGTTTATAATTCTAGTAGTATTATTGATAAAGTTGGTTTGCCTTGTTTTGTAAAACCTGCAGATGGAGGAAGTAGTTTTGGTATAACTAGAGTGGTAGAAGAAAATGAATTAAAAAATGCAGTTTCTTTGGCTTTACAGCATGGCACACAAGCTATAATTGAAAGTTTTATGCAAGGTAGAGAAGTTACCAATGGTATTTATAAGGGTAAACAAGGAATTAAAGTTTTACCCATTACAGAAATAGTTACTAAAAATTCTTTTTTTGATTTTGATGCTAAATACAAAGGAGAGTCTGAGGAAATTACACCTGCCAATTTACCATTAGAAATAGAACAAAAAGTAAAAGCTGAGACTAAACGTATTTATGAAATTTTGGATTTAGATGGAGTATGTAGGGCAGATTACATTATACAAGGGGAAGAACCTTATTTAATAGAAATTAACACAGTTCCAGGCATGAGCGATGCTAGTTTAATACCACAAATGGCAGCTTACGAAGGGATAGAGTTAAAGCAAATGCTAAGTGAAATTATAGAATTAGCTAGTTAAATAATTTGATAATTGGCTTATAGCTTTTCCTCTATGGCTAATTTTATTTTTTTGTTCTAAATCCATTTCGGAAAAAGTGATGTCAAATCCATTAGGTTTAAAAATAGGGTCGTAACCAAAACCCTCACTACCACTTTTTTCAAGAGTAATAGTGCCTTCTACAATACCTTCAAAGCAAGTTGTTTTTCCGTCAATAATTAAAGCAATAACAGTTATAAATCTAGCATCTCTATTTTCAATTCCTTTGAGTTTTTCTAAAACTAAATTCATATTGTCGTTAGCATTTTTTTGTTCTCCTGCATATCGTGCTGAATAAACACCAGGCTCTCCATTTAGCGCATTAATTACCAGTCCAGTATCATCAGCAAAACAGTTGTAGCCATAATTTTTATAAACATATTCTGCTTTTTGGATTGCATTACCCTTAATGGTAGGAGAAGTTTCAGGAATATCTTTTAAACATTTTATTTCTTGTAAACTTAATAGCTGAATAGAGGAAGGTAGCAATTGCTTTATTTCCTTAATTTTATTAGCGTTATTTGTAGCAGAAACTAGATGCATTACTTTATAATTTATGATTCCAAAAACGGAATGGTTTGATATACTTGTTAGTTTATTTTATTTAGCAGTAATATATTTTATTGCTTTTAAAGTATATAAAAGCAAGGTGCAAAATAACCAAAGTTATCAATACTTTATTCTTTCACTTTCTTTAAAATTGGTGGGAGGGTTAGTATTTTTTTTAATCTCAATATATTACTATCAAAGAGGTGATACCTTTTTATATTTTGAAATTGCAGAAAACTTAAGGGGAAATTTATTTGAAGATTTTAATAATACTATTTCTACTTTTTTTAGTTCATATTCCGAATTAAAAAACTCCGGTTATAATCCTTTAGAACAATATGGTTTTTATTATGAAAGGCCTACAACATGGTTTTTTAGTAGAATAGTATTTTTATTTAATATTTTAGGAATGGGTTCTTATTTAGCTACTACAATATTGTTTTCATCAATTTCTTTTATTGGTTTATGGCTGGCTTATATATCTATAACTAAAATTTACCCTATAGTACAAAAATATTTGTTAGTTCCTTTTTTTCTTATACCAACAGCTTTAATTTGGAGTTCAGGTATATTGAAAGATACTATAGTCGTTTCTTTGGTCTGCCTTTTACTGTTTACTATGATAAACATTCTTAGCTTAAGAAAGATTATCTTCTGGAGTGGGTTAATTTGTGTCTTTTCAGTTGTATTAATTTATTATTTAAAACCCATAATTATTATGGTTCTTCTGCCAATTAGTTTAATTTGGATATTACCCTTTATAACAAGAAAAATAAGTAATAAACAAAAAAGAAGGTTATTTAATTTTTTGATATTTATTGTCTTAATTGGTTTAGGAATAATACTGAATAATTTTACTACAGATGTTAATTCGAAATATCGAATTTCAAATTTATTTAATACTTTAAAAGGATTTCAAACTTTTCATACAATGGATGTTTTTGCTCGTGGGCAGAATAGTTATATATTGGGAGGAGTAGTAGAAAATCCTATAGATATTTTCTATAAAGTACCATCAGCAATTAATGTTACTTTTTTTAGGCCATACTTTTGGGAAGTAAATAATTTACCAATGTTATTAGGTGCACTCGAATCTTTTTTGCTATTGCTATTTGTTGTGTATATATTATTCAATACAAGAAAGCATTTATTGAAAATACTTTTAAAAGATAATTTTATTTTATTTTTAATAACTTTCTCTATTTGTTTTGCTATAGTAGTTGGGGTAAGTTCTTATAATTTTGGAGCACTAACAAGGTATAAAATTACTTCAATAATGTTGCTGTTGGTTGGTATGATAATAATTCTTCAGGCTAATAATTCAAAAAAAATCTAAACAAAAAACCAGGTTATAGCTATCTAATTTTTTCTTCTAACTTTGTTTGGAGTATTATAAACAATTTTTTCCTAAGTTAATTATATGAGTTACGTTCCGGATATATGGGCATTCGACTACATTCTTGCATTTTGTTATATAGTAATACTATCCATAATTTTTTATGCTTATAAAAGAAAAAAATCTCAAATAGATTCGAATTATGAATACTTTATGAAAGCTCTTTATATAAAAATATTTGGTGGTTTGGGCTTTATGTTTCTTACAGTTTATTATTGGGGAGGAGGAGATACTTATTCTTATTACAATACTGGGAGGGATATGCTTACATATATTATAGAGGACCCATTAGAACGATATAAACTGTTTTTTAGTTCTGTTGAAAATATGAACTGGTATAAATATAAGTTTGCTTTTAACCGCCATGATTTTTTAAAGTCTTCAGCTAATTTCACTACTGTTAAAATTACAGCTATTGTAAATATGGTTTGTTTTCAATCTTACGTAGTTAGCACCGTTATTTATTCAGTAATTTCATTTTTGGGTGTCTGGAATATGTATTATGTGTTTTGTAAAATCTATCCTCATTTAAGGAAACAATTATTTTATGCATTCTTTTTTATTCCTTCGGTTATATTGTGGGGTTCAGGAATATTAAAAGATACCATTACATTAGCTTCAGTTGGATTTTTGGTTTATTCTTTTATGAATATAGTTATTTTTAAAAGAAAACGATGGCTTAGTTTTGTTTTAATAATTATAGCAACCATTACGATTGCAAGCGTTAAGCCTTATATTTTATATATACTGTATCCTTGCTTATTTATTTGGGTTCAATCAAATTTAAAGGCATTAATTCAAAGTCAATTTTTAAGAAGATTGATAGCTCCTTTAGTCGCTATAGCTTTAATTGTAAGTTCATATTTTTTAACTGATCAATTATCTCAAAGTGCTGGAAAATATAATCTTGATAGGATTGAAGGTACTTTAGAAGGTTTTCAAACTTGGCATACTACAGTTTCTGAAACGAAGCATCAATCAGGTTATACCTTAGGGGATGATATGGACTTTACAGCAACAGGTATATTAAAAAAAATACCTGCAGCTATTGAGGTGACATTTTTTAGGCCATACCCATGGGAAGTATACAATGCATCAACATTATTAGGTGCTATTGAAGGAACACTTTTGATGTTTTTTGTTATTTATTTATTATTTAAATATAGATTAAGTTTATTCAGGGTTATATCAAAAAACAAAGACATTACTTTTTTGCTATTATTTTCAATATTATTTGGCATTAGTGTTGGAATTAGTTCATATAACTTTGGAGCTTTATCTCGATATAAAATCCCTGCTCAGATGTTTTTTGTGATTGCTTTAGTGTTAATTGTTGATAAGACCAATAAAGAAAATAATTCTATTTTTTGATTTCGCTATATTTTAAATGATGAAAAGATTTATTTTAAACTGGGTTATATTTTCTATCCCAATAATAGCTTTACTTTACCCTTTAGATGTTTTAATATCAATAAACCTTAAAAAGAGTAATGCTCATTCTTATGGCGAGTATTCTGTATGGAATGACATTTTTGAAGGTAAGATAAATTCTGAAATTTTAATTTATGGATCTTCAAGATCTTGGGTTAATATTAATCCCTATTTGATAGAAAAAGGCTTAGGTAAAACAACTTATAATCTAGGTATTGATGGGCATAATTTTTGGCTTCAATATTTAAGACATAAAACTTTTTTAAAATATAATAATCAACCAAAAACTATTATTGTTTCTGTAGACCCTTTCACTTTTCAGAAGAGAGAAGATTTGTATAATTCAGACCAATTTTTACCTTACCTATTATTTAACACTAACTTTAATAATAGTCTCAATTCTTATATAGGTTACTCTACTTATGATTGCTATATCCCTTGTCTTCGTTACATAGGTAAAAAAGGTGCTATTAATACAGTGTTGAAGATGATTTTGAAGAAAGATGAACAAAAGAAAGGAAGACTAAAAGGTTTTATGCCCATTGATGAAGAGTGGAATAAAGATTTAGTGGAAACTATGAAAAAAATGAAGCATTATGAAATTAAATATCATCAACCGACAATTCAATTATTTAAGAGGTTTATATCCGAATGTAAAAAAGCTGATATTGATTTAATTTTTATTTATACACCTGAACATATTTTAGGTCAAAATTTTATTAAAGATAGGAATATGCTTATAGATCTAATAGATAAAATTTCATCAGACAATAATATTCCATTTATTGATTATTCTAAAGATTCAATATGTTTTGATAAGAAATACTTTTATAACTCTAATCATTTAAATGCAAAAGGCACTCAAAATTTTGCGATTAAACTGATTAAAGATTTAAAACCAATAGTTCAATAAAGTAATGGATGCTGTTAAAGTGAAAACAAAGCAGATCAAACTTTTAATAATTAAAGGAGATTCCATTAAATAAACAAAGCTAATAGGTAATTTAATTTTTGACATGAACCTAAGTGGGCGTATAATATAAAATAATTTTATTCTACAAAAGTCTAGATAAGGGTTGTTAGGATAATCATTTGGGTATTGATTTATTTTTTCACTTCTTATTTTGGTAACGTTATGATCATTTAGAAGTGTATCTGGGTCATAATGCCCGTCAAACATAAACCAAGATCCTTTCCAGGAATGTTCAACTAAAACATGTTGCCAAACTTTTCTAAAAAGATATATTCTTCTAGCCTTAATACTTCCAAGAATAAGAATCTTAATAGCTAGTCTTGCATTTTCGCCACAAAACCCAAGTCCAGTTTTTAGAGTTTGAGAGGCTGTATTTCTAAGCAAAGGGCGTTTTTGAGATTTTAATTTATCATTATACTTAATATTTCGATTCAAGAAATTTTTAATCTTAATTAAATCATTTACTTCAGATATTGTATCTTTCCCAATAATATCACTTAAAACACCTTTTAAATATGAAACTTCTTGAAACTCTTTAAATAAAAAGTAAACGGTAAGGATTGTGCAAATTATAAGTATTGATATGAATAAGTAAAACATTAAATGAGTTCATTAAAATGTGTTAAGTATTTATTCTTGTTAGCTTCTACTGAGTACTTTTTTATAACAGTTTCTCTCCCTTTTTCACCTAAACTAGCTCTTAATTCTTTTGATTCAATTAATGCCTCAATTTTTATAATCCATTCATCATTAGAGTTGGCTAAGAAACCATTTTCTCCATCATTAATAATTTCGGTGTTTACACCAACAGGCGACATAATTGTAGGAATTCCGATAGCCATATATTGCAGTCCTTTTAAACCACACTTTCCGTTCGACCATTCGTCATTTGGTAAAGGCATTATGCCTATATCAAATGAAGATAGCTCATTTATTTCTGTGTCTTTACTCCATGCTATTCCATGGATATCAAGTTCAAGATTTGTATAGCTACTATCTCCTATCACTTTTATTTCTATTAGGTCTTTATATTTACGTTTGATTTTGGTTAAAAAAGGAATAGCATATTCAAAGTGTTGAATCGTTGTTATACTTCCAGTCCAACCAATACATATTCTTTCATCTCCATTTTTCGTATTCTTTTTAACATGACGGTTAGTATTAATAGTTGTTGGGATAATTTTAACATTATGATTAGTTTCTTTTGCATAGTTTGCTAAATACTCGTTCCCTGCAAAAACCATGTCAGCAATAGTTATGATTTTTCTCGTTTTACTAGGGTTTTTCAGCCAATTCCATTTTTTATTTGCGTCTGAAACATTAGACAACCAAATGGCATCATCAAAATCAAATACTAATTTAGCTCTAGTTTTTGCAAATCTTTTTTCAAAATAAGTTGTACCTGTTATAAAAGCTTCACGCTGAACAAATACAATATCATATTCTGATGCTCTATTTACATCTTTTAATCGTTTAAAAAAACCATTAATTATGATAAATATTTTTTGAAAAAAATGTCCTTTTTTATAAAAAACTTTATCTGCTTTTTCAGATATTAAATAAGAAAAATCGTATTGCCAATTCTCACTTTTTAAAAAATCTAAATATTGCTCAAATCTAAACCTCTGACTAGGAGATCGGTTTGGACGATGAGTAGCTATAAATAATATCTTTGGCATAAATTATTCTGACCAAAAAGGTGGTAGTTTCTCTGTAATTTCTATGTTCTCAAATTTAGAACTTTTTCTTGAACCAACTTTTTCAGCCCAATTAGCCATTTTTATAATTCCTTCTTCTAATGAAGTAAACTCAGATATGTTAAAAATATTTTTTGCTTTTTGATGATCAGCATGAGCGTGAAGTACTTCATTTCTAGCATCTAAATACATGATTTCTTGATTCATACTCATCGACTCTTGTATGGTTTCAGCTAATTCTAAAACAGTATATTCTTGATCTGCTCCTATATTAAATATTTCATTTTTACTTTCAGGTATATTAACACAATTTGCAATGTATGGAGCTACATCTCCAATATAGCTAAAAGCTCTAGTTTGCTGCCCGTCTCCAAATACTGAGAGAGATTTACCTTGCATTAATTGATTCATAAATATTCCTACCACGTTTCTATATTTATCCCCAATGTTTTGGTACTCCCCATAAACATTGTGAGGTCGAAAAATAGTATAGTTTAAACCAAACATTTCATGAGCAGTTTTTAAATCAAGTTCAACAGCATATTTTGCTACACCATAAGGGTCTTCAGGTTGTGGGTGCATATCTTCTCTCATTGGAGGCTCAAGTGCTCCATATACCGCAATTGAAGAGGTAAAAACAAAACGGTCAATTTTATGTTTAATTGATTCGTTTATAAGGTTTATACTTCCAATTAAATTATTATCATAATTAAACCTACGAATAAAATGACTCAGACCTTCAGCTGCATATGCAGCTAAATGGTAAACGTAATTAAACTTATACTCTTTAAATAATTCTTTCACCAACTTATTGTCGGTTACAGAACCTTTAATAAATATTGCTTTTTCATTAACATGATCTTCAAAACCACCGCTCAAGTCATCAACTACTACTACTTTATGCCCTAATTTTATTAGTTCATTGGTAACATGTGCACCAATAAAACCTGCTCCTCCTGTAACTAATGAAACCATATTTTTTGATTTAATAATTATTCAGATTACGAATATACTTCTTTATAAATATTCTCCGCAATAGTAAAACTTCTATATTTTTCAGCTATTGATTTGATTTTATTTCTTAATTCATCTTTATTCTTGCTAATTAAAGAATCTATTTTTTTACAAGCCTCTAAATATTCTTCACTTGATAGATCATTTAAAACATATCCGATATTGTTATTATTAATTATTTCAGAGTCATCAGAAATGTTTTTTGTAATAATTACAGGCAAGCCAGCTGCCCAATATTCACCATCTTTAATTGATGTGCAATATTTTTTTGTAGTAACAGGTTTTACAGGGTTAATAGCAAAATCTGCTAAATGGAAATAATTTTCAATTTCATGATAATCAACAAAAATAACTTCAATATAGCTTTTGTCTATTTGCTTTTTCTGTAAATAAGAATTAACTAATTTTTTATCTATATTCGAAAGAATATAGAATTTGAAATTGCCTTTCCAATACTCAGAAGCTACTTTTATTAAATCAAATATTTCTTCCTTTAAATAAATTCCTCCAAATTTCCCAGCATATAAACCAACTATTTCGCTTGAAATTCCTTTTTCTTTTCGTTTGGCTTCATATAACTTTTGATTACTATCAAATTTGGTGAGGTTAACTAAGGCAGGTTTTATATAGTAATTTTTAAAGGTCGTGTTGTATTTTTCTATGGCATAATTAGCCATTCCTTCAGTTAAAGCAATAACAGTTTTGGCTCGTTTACTTTGCTTTTTTTCTAACCAAAATAATAGTTTAAATTTTAAGCTAGATTTTTTCCAAGTTCCATTTTCAACCATTGCTTCTGCGTGTGGTTCGTAGCTATCTATTATTAATGGTTTTTTAGTGAAAATTGATAATAAATAACCTAAGGCTCCTGCAGTTAAGCACCAACAGTGTATAACTGATATTTTTTCTTTTTTAATCAATTTGATTAGATTAAGAATAATGCTAAAAAACCTAAAAATCATCTTTATACCAAAATGATCATACTTAAACCTTATTAACTCAATATTTTCGTTTTGAAGTTTTTTGCATTCATTTTCCCATTCAGTATCATTCATTTGATGAAATGGGTTTTCTATTGTTACTAAATATACTCTTCCAGAATTTATGTTGTTCTGAATAATCTTTACATAAGGTAAAGTATAGGTTTGGATTAACGCATCTTTGTAGCTCCAATATGTAACTACTATAACATTCATTTAACTATTCTTTTAAGAATTGTTGGTGGATAACAAAAAAATGATCTTAAGATAAAATAAAGTCCTCTAGCTTTATTATTACCATTTTTCCACCAACTACCTGCAAGAGTTAAATATAATTTGGAAAAGCACTTTTGCTTAAACCAAAATGAAGGGTACAAGTTCATTTTCTCTGCTTTTTTAAAAACAAGAATATGATCTTTCTCCATTACACTAATGTTAGAATGCATATTGTTTTCATGAATTCTATAATAAAATAATACTCTATCAAGGCCAACGATAGGAGTAATTGAGGCTACTCTTAAATGAAAGTCTTGATCTGCAGCTGTACTCAATCTAGGGTCAAATTTTCCAGCTTTTTTCGCAACTTCTGTATAATAAATTGTACAGCCCATAGATGCTACATAATCTCTTTTCCACTCTAATACATCTGTTGCAGATTCGATGGTTTTAGCTTCAATAAATTCTTCAAGTTTATCAGATTTTTCATTGATTAATTGAACTCTACAATAAACAGCTTTTATACTTAAATCAGTATTAAATACATTTAAACAATCCTCTATAAATGTTGGCTCCCATACATCATCAGCATCTAAAAAAGTGATAAACTTTCCCGTTGCATTTTCTGTTCCCATATTTCTAGAATCACAAACTCCAGAGTTTGGTTTGTCAATTATGGTTATTCTAGATTTTTTTTCTTTAAGCTGATTTAACTTTGCAAGAGTATTGTCTTTACTACCATCATTAACAATAATTAGTTCGATTTCCTCATGCGTTTGATTTAATACAGACAACACAGTTTCTTCAATATAATTTTCAGCATTATATACTGGAATAATTACAGAAACTAGGTTGGTGTTTTTCATTTAAATCCTCTTGTTGGGGAACAGTTTGTTATACGTCTTGTAAACAAAGCTAATTAAACTTTTGTTGTTAGGAAAATCAACGTAAGTTTTAGGTGGTAAGGCAAGATATTTTTCTAATTCATCTAATGAGATTCCAAATTTTTTAGCAATATATTTTTTATCATCATCAATTTTAGATTTATCGTAAGGGCATTTTTTCAGTTCTTTTATTGCTTCTTCTCTACTAATTTGTTTTGAGCATATTTGTGATGCAAAAGTAGTTCTACGATAATCCATATTGAATTTGGTAGGCATTACATAAGATTGCCAAAATGCAGTTATTTTTGATTCATGATGTTTGCCACCGTAATTTTCCCAGCCATAGTTTTGTATCAAAAATTCACGAGCTTTATCTTTATCAAAAGGTATGTAATTTAAGGGGTATGCCTTTTTTATTCCTTTACCAAATTTGTAATAAATTTCTTTTAATAGCCCAAAAGTAGGAACTGTTTTAAGTTTTACTGATGAATATTTTTTTACGATATGTCTGTACAATTTCATGTCTTTATAAACATGATAGCCCATTTGTAAAGGTAAAATACCTTCGGCAGTATAATTGCCTCCTGGCAAAATATATTTAATGTTATGTTTAACTGCAGTTTTGTAAATAGATGCAGGAATAGCAATGTCAGTTGGCATTTCTAAATCAACAATTGATGATTTTAAAAATGCAAGTTGTATTTCCCTAAATTCTTGCCAATCTAGTACGTAACTTACGTAGTCAAAGCCAAGTTTCTCAACCATCGTTTTTACATTCTTTACGGATATTTCAGTGTTCCACCCATTATCCATATGAATAAGTAAAGGTCTAAGGCCATGTTCTTTACAAAGGTGGGCTGTATAACAACTATCTACACCTCCACTAATACCAACAATACAATCGTAAGCTTGATTTTTACCTTTTTCTTTAATTATGTTAACAATGTGTTCAAACTGCTTTTCTGATTTGCCTGGAATATATGTTTGTAAATTAATTCTAGTTAAAAAATCTTCACAATGATTACAGTTACCCTTATCATCAAACAAAATGTCAGGATCTGAAGTATCCATAACACAACGATTACATATTTGATAAGTTTTGTCAGTCATTAGCTAAAATTATAGTTTTTTATTTCTGGGTATTGTATTAAAACTCCTCTGTGAGTGCCTTTAAAAACAAAAAAACTGCCAGCAGCTAATCCGTTTGCATAACCAAATTTATATACGTTTTCAATATCTTCTTTAGTGCCAGCCCCACCTAAAGCAACAACAGGAATTGTTAATGCTTCAGAAGCCTTTTTTATCATTTCTAAATCATAACCAGTCATAGAGCCATCTCTATCTATAGATTGAATGATGACTTCTCCTGCACCTGCGTTCTGCATTTCTAATGCTGTTGAAATAACATCTTTTCCAGTGTTTTTTTTACTTGCGTTTATATAAACCTTCTCTTTTCCCCACTTTTTTTTATAATCTATACAAACACATATGGTAGATGAACCAAAATTCTCAGCAGCTTGTTTAACAAAACTGGGGTTTTCTATAGCAAAACTATTTAATATAACCCTTTCAGCACCAGCACTAGTTATTTTTTGGATTGTTTCTATATCCTTAATACCACCTCCCACAGAAAAAGGCATGTTTGCTTCTTCACCAATTTCTCTCACTAAATCTATAGAAATAGTTCTATTCTCTCTAGTAGCATCAATATCAAGTAATACAATTTCATCAACTTTTAAATCATTATAAATTCGAACAGCGTTAAGTGGGTCACCAATGTACGTGTTGTTTTTAAATTTAACAGATTTAACCAATCCATTATTTTGCAATAATAATACAGGTATGACTCTTGGACGATACATTATAGTTCAATAAAATTCTTTAATAATTGCATACCAATATTATGGCTTTTTTCTGGGTGAAATTGAGTGCCATATATATTGTTTTTCTCAATTGCTGATACAAATTTAGATTCATATTGTGTTTCACACAATATATCTGATTGATTATTGCATTTAAAGTAATAAGAATGGACAAAATAAAATTCAGAATTGTTTGGGACGTTATTTAAAAGCTTAGATTCCTTATTTATATTAATTTGATTCCAACCAGTGTGTGGTACCTTATGTAGTAGTTGATTATTGATTTTAAATTTTTCAACTGTTGCATCAAACCAATTTAATCCCTTTACATTACCTTCTTCGCTTGAGTTTGCCATTATTTGCATGCCTAAACATATACCTAAAATAGGTTTCTTTTTCTCAAGTACTTCTTCATTTAAAACATCGATTAAATTTAACTGTTTTAAATTTCCCATGGCTTTTCCAAAATGTCCAACACCCGGCATAACAAGCTTATCAGCATTTTTTATAGTTTCAAAATCATTAGAGGTTGTAACGTTATATCCTAGACGATTCAATTTTTTATGAACAGAAAAGTGATTGCCAGCACCATAATCAATAATTACTATATTCTTTAACATGTTATTTTAGATACAAGGTTAGGTGATCATTCCACATACGTTCAATACTAAAATTATCTATAGCAGATTGGTATGCTTTCTCTGTAAAAGAATTTCCATCATTATTTAAAAAATACTCCATTCCTTTAGCAAGTTCTTCAATATTATTGTAAGGTGCAATGTAAGCACTTTCCATATGTGTAAGTCCATCAGCAGCAGATCCTGTAGGTGTTGTAACAATCGGAACTTTATTTATCATTGCCTCAGGTATTACAAAACCAAAAGGTTCCATATATGCAGCATGTAAGTAAATATCGAATGATTGAAATACTGCTGGAATATATTTTTTTTCAATCCAACCGGTTAGTATGAATTGTTGCTCCAACCCTTTATCTTTAATTAATTGTTTAAGTTCATCTTCCTGAGAACCACTACCAACTCCTAAAAAAACAACATCAGGATATTTATCTTTTATTAAGCTAGCAGCTTCAATAAATTCTATATACCCCTTCCACTTAATGTAACGACTAACAGTACCAATTATCCTTTTTCCTTCAAGATTAAATTTTGCTTTAAAGTCATTTATTTCTTTTTTGTCTACTTTTTGGATAGTATCAAATGAAATCCCATGATGAATTAAATGAAGTTTAGATGGGTCTGCTTTTTCTTTTTCAATAATAAAGTTTTTAGCTTCATTAGATACAGCTATTAAATCTGTAGCTGAACGGTTTATAAACCTATCTAGCTTAACAGCTTTAGGGGCATAAAACCAGTTAAATGTAGTGCTTTGTTTAGTGTGTATTCTTTTTTTTACTCCAGCATGTTTAGCAGCAATCATAGTTGGAACTCCATCATCAAAAAGATGAGAATGTACTACATCAGGTTTAATTCTTTTAAAAATCTTTTTTAGTTGAAAGTAGGCGCTTACCCAACTTTTAGCTCTTTTAGTATTGTCAAATTTTACCCAATAAGCATCGCAGCCTCTTTCTTTCATATCTTTAAGAACAGGAGGTTCTGTATCGTTTAAAGAGATGAAGGATAGTTTAATATTTGGATGCTTTTTAGAATATTCAGCAAAAAGATTAAAGTAGGTAACGCTATGGGGATCAGCCATTACTTCAACGATATGTGTTATTCCATCACTCATAATTTAGTCACTTTAATTTTCCTCTAAAGTGAAAAATATTACCAAATTTAGGGATTAATTTAGAAAGCAAAATAGAGGTGGTAGCAATGAAAAAATTAATAACCTTTCCTATTGAAGGTTCAAGCTTTGATGGTAATGGAAAATGGGTTTCGGTAATAATATATTTTTCTTTTTTTAGTCCTAGATTATCAAAAAATAATAATTGAGATTTGTGAGTTGTAAGGGTAAGGTGTTGGGGTGCTGCTTCTCTATTTTTTTTGCCTTTTAATTTTGATCCAAAATCAACAATCCATCTATGTAAACATTGGTTTCTATCTAAAGGCCCATCGATTAAAAAAGTAGTTTCATTGTTAGTAAATTGCTTTAAAGTTTCCATTATTTCTATTGGATTGGTTAGGTGTTCTAATACATGGCCTAAGTGTATGTAATCAAACGTTTGATTTTTGTACTTGTCAATTAATTCATCCAATGTATAAAGCTCAAATTCTGTTTTATCTTTTAATAGATTTACAAAAGTTTTATCAAATTCAACACCAACAACTTTAGCTCCTAAATTTTGAGCATATTGCATGTAAAAACCACTTCCACAGGCATAATCTAATAATGTTTTACCCTTTAATTTATGCTCAATTTGCTTTAAAAATTGTATTTGATAACCTTGATGATCTCCGAATGAAAAATTGAAATCATAGGTTAGTTTATTCTTAACATTTTTTAAATAATAATGATCCTCTTCTCCGTACATTTTGCTAAAATCCTCAGCAGTTGGATTAGGGTAAACATTGTAAGAAGAACAATTACTACATTTTAAATATTGGAATGTTTTACCATTAAATAAAGCATCAGGGTAAGTACTTTTTGTCAAAGAATTATTTACACATATTCTACAACTATAATCCATCACAATATTTAATTTAAAAAATGTTCTACTTCTTTGATTAAATTAGCATACAAAAATTGTTTAGAATAATCTATACGATTTTTAACTTTTTCATTGGTTTCAGTGCATTCTAGGTTTTTAATTCTATCAATTGCTTCATCACTATTTTTATATCCCAAAATCATTTCATCATTATTAATAGAGTCGTTAAATATAGGGGAAATAATAGGCTTGCCCATTGCTAAGTATTGTAGGGATTTGTGGTGGTGTATTTCATTTCCATCAATACTAATATCCATTGGAGCTAAACATGCTTTAGATTTATAGATGTAATTTTTTAAATTTTTAAAATGTTCAATTCCATGTAATATTAAATTAGGGTACTTTTTTTCGAAGAAAATTTCTTGAAATGTTTCGTTGTCTGTATCTACTAGTTTCCCAATAAATAAGAAATCTTGTTCAGGAAAAGCTATAAGTAATTTTTTCAACAATTTAACATCCATTCTATAGTCGATGTTGCCAACGTAAATTAAAAAGCCTTCATTATATTTTATATTATTTATTGTTGGTTTAAACTCATCTTCAGATATGCCATGAGATAAAATTAGATGTTTTTTAGAAAAAGTACCTTGAAGAAGTACTTCTGCTGTTACCACTAAACCATCTACATTTTCTAAAAGTTTCCTTTCTCTTTTTAGAAGTAAAAATTTATCAACTCTAAAAAAGATAGATTTTGCTGCATTTAAAAGCTTTGGATTTGGGAATCTATATGGATCAAATGACCAAAATACGGTCTTTTTAATCCCTTTACTTTTTAAATATTTGTTAATTAACTTGGTAACAATACGTTCATTTAAATTGTATAAAAATTCAAACCTTGTAAAAGGCACTTTATTGTTATAGTCAATAATTTTTAACGACTCAGAGTAATCATTTACGGTTAGTTTTTTACAAAACAAATCTTTAAAAGACCATCGCTTTGGTGCGTTAATAAAAAATACTTGATTTGATTTTGATAATTCGTAAGCCCAATTATGTTTGGAATACCAGATATCTCCCCATGGTTCGTTTGAAATTATTAATATAGCCTGTTCTTTTAGTTTAAACATTTTTAGAACTATTTTTTGTGGCTATAATATCATAATGGCAAGAGTCAAAGTTGTCATTAATTGTTACAAGATTATTATTATCAGCATTTACAATGTTGTAATTAAATTCTGATAATAAGGCTATAAGTTCTATGGCACTTGAACCTTGCTCAATTAGATTAGATTCATCTAGTTCGATAAATAGGTCAGGAGAGAATTGTTTTAAAACATCTTTAGCACCTTTTAAAACGTTAAGTTCAAAACCTTCAACATCAATTTTAATAACATCTATCTTATTAATGCTTTGTTTTTTTACATAATCATTAAGTGTGGTGACAGATATTTCTCTATAATTCTCAACCTCACTATTATTACTTACTATTCTGTTCATGCCTTTATTATTGTTATCGTAAGTATGTATTTTAAAAGTGCCAGCTTGATTGCCTAGTCCTAAATTGTTTAGTGAGATGTTTTTGAAATTATTAAGACTTAAGTTGTACTCTAAAGATTTGTAATTAATTGGATCTGGTTCAAAAGAATATATTTTACCTTTATCGCCAACCAACTTTGCAAAGTTTAAACTTGTTTCTCCAATATTGGCACCAATATCAATAACAGTGTTTGAATTTTTTATTAATGAGTATAGTTTTTCTTTAGCAGGTTCTTTAAAATCAAAATAAATATACCAAGCCATTATATCTGATATGTCTAAAGAAAAGTTTATTCCGTTTCTACTAACTTGTCTAATGGTTTCTTTTTTATATTGATAATGATTCGGAGGAAACTTTGTAATAAAAGTGCCATAAGTTTTTCCAGAAGTCATTTTAACTAATAGATTTTCTAAAAAACGAATCTTCCAGATATTTCGAAATGTGTTTAGTATATTTTGTTTTTTAGAACTCAATAAATTCAACTTGCAAAAGAGTATACGAATTTAGGCATTTTTAGTCTTTAAAAATAACAGTTTATTTAGTTAAAATTTTAGACTACTTTTGAAAATTAAGATACCTGCTGTTTATGAAGATTGGAAAGAAAAATATACTATTTATTCTAATAATGTTTGTAGCGCTCTATGCGTTAATTATTTCTTATGGAGAGCAGTATTTAGGACATTTATCTTATTTTATCCTTTATATAATTGTAAGTTTTGGATTGTACATTAACTATACTTTAAAAACGAAACGTTTACGAATTGAATCTGAAAAAGAGTTAGCTTCAAAATATAAACAACTTGAAATACTAACATCTATATATAGCTATTTAGATATTAATAAACCTTTACCAGAAACAGGTGGTTGGGCAGCTCATCCTGATTTTCTAAAAAAAATTATTGAAACAATATTATTAAAAAAGCCAAAATTTATAGTTGAGGCTTCTAGTGGGGTTTCATCAATTATTATAGGTTATTGTTTTAAGAAGATAGGAAAAGGAAAAGTTGTTTCATTAGAACATGATATTAATTATGTTGAGAAAAGCAGAAAGTTAATTTCAGATCATAACCTTCTAGAATTTGTTGAGATTGTGCATGCTCCACTTAAAGATTACTCTATTAATAATAAAAAGTGGATTTGGTATGATATTGATTGCTTAAAAGATAGTAGCCTAATTGATATGGTTGTTGTTGATGGTCCTCCTCATTATATTCAAGAATTATCAAGATACCCTGTTATTCCGCTATTATATGATAAAATGAGTAATAACTCTGTTTTAGTATTAGATGATGGAATTAGAGATGAAGAGAAAGAGATAACGAGAATGTGGGAATCAGAATTTGAAGATTTATCTATTGAGTTTTTAAATTTTGTTTCAGGAGCTTTTATTGTAAATAAGAGTAAGTCAGATAATTCTAACCGAACATTGCTAGCTTTTACAACTGCTAATCAGTTAGAATATAATATTAAAGGATTAAAAAGTATATTTGAAAACAAACCTGATTATATTGATGTTGTAGTTTATGATGATGCATCAATTGACGGTACAATTGAATGGTGTAGGGATAATAATATACCAATAATAACTAAAGAAAAAGCTTTAGGATTGACTCACAGTTGGAATTTGGCTTATAAAAAGTTTAAAAGCGAAAATTATAAATTTTTGATGTTTTCAAACAGTGATATTATTGTTCCAAAAAAGTCTTTAGAAGCCATTTTACATCAGAATGAAAATTATATAATAGTTTCTCCATTAAGCACTAAAAAAGGTGTAGGGCATCAACCAAAACAAGATGTAAGGAATTTTTATGATTTACCTTTTGATGAATACAACTATTTAAATACCGAAAAAGTTCAAGAGTATATAAACCAAAATCAAGTTTCTCAAAAATCAAAAGAAGTAGATTACATTAATGGTTTTTTCTTTTCTGTAAATCGAGATATTATTGAGTATGAGTATAGTGATAATGAATTATTTTATCCAGGAAACCAAAATGTAGGTAATGAGCATGAGCTTTGTCAGAGGGTAAAAAAATCAATAGCAATTGTTACAAATTCATATATATATCATTTTAAAGGTGTTTCATTAGAAGTTACAAATCTTGACAACCAATCTTATGAATATAATATTTACCGAGATCTAAATTGGCAGCAAGCTGAAAAGATAAAAAAGAGCAAATGGCGAAAATTTTGGTTTAAAGTAAAGTATAAACTAAAATTATAGTTTATTAATCTAATGAGAGGGCTTACAGGTAATATTCTTAGAACTTTTTCAACTCAAGTTCCGTCTTTAATTATTAGTATAATTTCTGGTATTTTTCTTACTCGTTTGTTGGGAGCAGAAGGTAAGGGGGTTTATGCAATTTTTTATGCAAATATTGAGATTATGGTCATGATATTTGTATTGGGGTGTGATATGGGTATTATCTATTTTGGGTCAAATAAAAAAATAGATTTTGGAAAAATTCAAGGAATAGCAATATATATATTATTAATTTTTATACCTGTTTTATTTATAAGTCTTCTATCTTTTGATGCAGAATTTCTTTTTCCTAATAATTATAATGGCTTGTTCTTTAAATTGTTTTTGTTAGGAATGTTTAGTTTGCAAGTTTTGAATACGCTGATATCAGCTTTTTTAAAAACGACTAAATCATTTAAATATATTAATAGAATTAGTTTAATTAATAGTGTTTTTAATGTGGTTACTTATTCTACACTTTTCTATTTCCATACTCAACGAGTGTTAAATATTGATATTCAATTTATTTTTACTGTTAGTTTATTAATCTTAGGGTTAAACACATTGATGTGGCTGTACAGTTTTTTTAAAGAAGTTGATTTTAAACCAAGTTTTAAGCTATCCTTTAAAAAGGATATATCACCTTTTTTCATTTATATACTTCCAGTTTTTGTAAGCTTAATAATTAATTTTTTAAATTATAGATTTGATATTTGGTTAGTATCTTATTTCAAAGGAAATGAGCAGTTAGGTCTTTATGTTTTAGCTGTAAATTTTGCACAATTTATTCTGCTATATTCTAAAATTATTGGAGGGGTTATGATGCCTTATTTGTCAGAAGATAATGATGTTCAAAGGGTTAAGTATTTTACTATCTATTCAAGAATTAACTTTCTTTCCGTAATACTCATGGTTTTAGTTTTGGCTTTTATTGGAGATTATTTGTTGGTGTTGCTCTATGGAAACGAATTTGCTCTTTCTGCAGAACCTTTTGCAATTCTATTGTTAGGAATGATTTTTACAGCAATGAGTCAGTTGTTTAGTATAATGTTGTTTTCTAAAGGGAAAAACAACGTTGCTTTAATCGCAAATACAGTTGGTTTGGTTGCAACTGTAATTTTAGATTTAGTTTTAATACCTCAATATGGAATCTTAGGAGCTGCATGGGCAACTAGTTTATCTTATATGGCACTATTTATAGTTTTACTTATAAATCTATTAGTTAAAGAAAAGATTAAAGTTTTAGACTTGTTCATTTTGAAGAAAACTGACTTTAAAATGTTGTTTCAAACAGATTAGATTTTCTCATAATAAGCTTTCATTGAATTTCCTACTTTTAATAAGTTTAATATCCAATTAATTAGATTTTTTAATTGTTTTTTGTAGCCATACTCTAATGATTCTCTTAGATATTCATCATTTTCTAATTCTGTGCTATGTAAGTTTTTATTGTTTGGTTTGCTATTTTTAATTCGAGCAATACTAATGCCTGTAGTTTTTATTTTAACTCTTTTAAAGCCATTATTACTAAGTAGTAAATTAAGTGTTTTAGGAGTAAAATAACATAGATGTTCAGGGTACTTAATAATGTTATATTTACCTTTAAGTAAAAATCTTTCTAGAGAGTTAAAGTTAGGAGTTGTAACGTATAGTAACCCTCCTTTTCGTAGAAATAGATTGAAATTGGAGATTTCTTCGATAGGATTATTTATATGTTCAATAACTTCACTAGAGATGATTACATCAAAATTATCTTTCTCAAAGCTTGAAACAGTAATTTTACCTTGAAAAGTGTTAATTCCTTTATTTGTTAGGTATTCAATTTGTTTGTCAGTAAATTCAGTACCATAAACTTCCCACCCTCTTTTTTTTGCTTCAATTAAAAATAATCCTGGACCACAACCTACATCTAGTATTTTATTATTTTTTCGATATTGCTCAAATTCATCTAGTCTCTCTTTAATACGTTTAATATTTAATGGAGAATCCGCACCATAACCAATAGGATAATTAGAGTAATAATTAAATAATTCCTCTTCAGTTGGAATTTTTGAACAAAAGATAAATCCACTCGATTTACTTTTAACTAAGTAATTCTCTTCATATCCTTTCAAAGGATAAAGATCTTCGTTTCCTGTAATTAAACATCTAGTAAAAGAATTACTCATAACGTACGAAGGTAGCAATTTTAATAAAAAAGAGAGTCTATTTATAATTCATAAATTTACAATCTTAAAATAACTTTGTATTATGAAGATATTAATTACGGGCGGATCAGGATATATTGGTTCTCATACAATTATTGAAATATTTAAAAATACAGATTGGGAAGTTCTTTCTATTGATAATTATTCTAACTCTTCAGAATTATCATATCAAAGAATAGAAGATATTACAGGTAAAAAGCCTACTTATTTTAATGTTGATTTAAGAGATTTGGAGGCAACAGAAAAAGTGTTTTCTGAAAATATAGGCATTGATGGAATTATACATTTTGCTGCGTTTAAGGCTGTAGGAGAATCTGTAGAAGAGCCCTTAATGTATTATGATAATAACCTTAATTCATTAGCTAATGTTTTAAAATGTCAAGAAAAGTTTAAGATTCCTAATTTGATATTTTCATCATCCTGTTCAGTTTATGGGAATATAGATGAATTACCAGTTACAGAAAGTTCACACCTTGCTAAAGCAGAATCTCCTTATGCTTATACTAAACAAATAGGTGAAGTAATGTTACAAGATTTTGCTAAAACGAACCCACTATTTAAAACAATTGCTTTGCGTTATTTTAATCCAGTTGGTGCTCACCTTAGTGGACTCAATGGTGAACTTTCATCTAATAGGCCAAATAACCTAGTTCCATTCATTACTCAAACAGCTATTGGTAAACATGATAAATTAACTGTTTTTGGATCTGATTACCCAACAAGAGATGGTACTTGTGTTAGAGACTATATACATGTTTCTGACATTGCAAATGCGCATGTTGTTGCTTTAAAAAAACTGTTTGAAGAGAAATCATTTCCAGCTTATGATGTAATTAATTTAGGTACGGGTAATGGTGTTACAGTATTAGAAGCTATAAATGCTTTCGAAAAAGTAAGTGAAAAGAAGTTGAATTTTGATATTGGTGAAAGAAGAGATGGAGATGTAGGTGAAATTTATGCTGACAATACAAAAGCTAAACAAGTTTTAGGTTGGGAAGCTAAAACAACTATTGATGAAATGATGGATTCTGCATGGAAATGGGAGCAATATTTATCAGAAAATCCAGCAAATTAAATACTTACAAAAAAGTTGAATTATTTTTTAATTAAAAGTTTGTCAACTATTAAAATTGGTATATATTTGCCGTCCCTTTAAGGAAAAGGGCGATTAGCTCAGTTGGTTCAGAGCACCTCGTTTACACCGAGGGGGTCGGGGGTTCGAATCCCTCATCGCCCACAAAAGCTTCACTATTTAGTGAAGCTTTTTTATTCCATAAACCCTTTCATTAAATAATCATAAGCAATATTCCTTTAAAAGATTAGTTTTGTAATGCAATGTTGAAAAGACTAGGTTTATATATAATATTGGCAGCATTATCTTTAAATGGTTTTGGTCAAGAAAAAATGAATGCCTTTGGTATTCAGTTAAAACCTATTATTCCTCTTCAACTACTTGATGCTGGAAAGCAAATTGAATCTAAGAATAATATTGAATATATTAATAATCCTAAGTTAGGAATAAGCTTTGGAATGGTTATAAGAATTGGGTTTACTAAGTCTTTGTCATTAGAAACGGGGATTAATATGCTTCGAAGAAATTATGATTTAACAATTAATGATTTAGATTCTAATTTTACTAGTAATTCAAGTTTTAGAATTACAAATTATGAAATTCCTTTACTAGGTTTAGTATATGTTCAATTAAATAGAAATATGTTTATGAATGTTGCGGGAGGTATTTCTTTTGATATGTATCCAACACCTTTATTTACAGGAGATGAAAATTATTCAAATGCAATTGGGCGAACTAATTGGTTACAAACAAGTTTGTTAGCTAATGTTGGTTGGGAGTATAGGACTGAAAAAAGTGGCTACTGGTATATTGGAGCTTCTTTCCATCGTCCTTTTAAACAAATAATGACAGAGATTATTACTTATAAAGCATTTAATAGAAATGAAAAAATAGGATTTGATTTAAAAGGAAACTATTTAACCCTTGATTTACGATATTTTTTTCCGGAGGAAAAGAGGGAGAAAAAGAAAAAAGTAACTAAAAAGAAAGGGAAACGAGTTTTCATTGATCCTCGAAAATCTACTAAAAAGTAACGCCTTTTACTTTATTAAAATCGTTTTAAAAAAATTAACTTTGTTCCTCATCTAATTCTAAGATATGAAGGTTTCTTATAACTGGCTTAAAAACTATGCTAATGTAAATATTGATGCTGAAAAAGTATCAGAAATATTAACGGATTGTGGATTAGAGGTAGAGGGTTTTGAAAAAATTCAGACAATTAAAGGAGGTCTAGAAGGGCTGGTAATAGGAGAAATATTGACAAAAGAAAAGCACCCTGATGCCGATAGATTAAACCTAACAACTGTTAACGTTGGTGGAGAAAATGCATTGCAAATTGTTTGTGGAGCTCCAAATGTTGCTGTTGGCCAAAAAGTAGTTGTTGCACCTATTGGGACAACATTATATAGTGGTGAAGAGAGTTTTAAGATTAAAAAGTCTAAAATTAGAGGTGCATTATCAGAGGGAATGATTTGTGCTGAAGATGAAATTGGGATAGGAAAATCACATGAAGGAATAATGGTTTTGGATAATTCTTCCAAAGTTGGAATACCTGTAAAGGATTATTTTAATATTGAAGATGACTATGTATTTGAAATAGGTTTAACTCCGAACAGAGCTGATGCTACTGGTCATTTTGGAGTTGCTAGGGATTTAATAGCTGTATTAAATCAGAATGAAAACTTTGAATTTTTAAAGCCTTCAGTTGCTGATTTTAAAATAGATAATACTAGTTTAAATATTTCTGTTGAGGTTAATAATTTTGAATTATGTCCTAGATATTCTGGATTAACTATTCAAAATATTGAAGTAAAAGAATCTCCTGATTGGCTAAAAAATAAATTGTTAAGTATTGGTTTAATACCAATTAATAATGTAGTTGATGTTACTAATTTTGTTTTGCATGAAACTGGACAACCACTTCATGCTTTTGATGCTGCCAAAATCGTTGGAAATAAAGTTGTTGTAAAAACAGTAGATGATAAATCTAAATTTATAACGTTAGATGAAGTTGAAAGAGAGCTTTCTAATGAAGATTTAATGATTTGTAATTCTGAAAAACCAATGTGTATTGCCGGAGTTTTTGGAGGGATTGATTCTGGTGTAAGTTCGAACACAACAAGTATTTTTTTAGAAAGCGCCTATTTTAATGCTGTTAGTGTTCGTAAATCAGCCAAAAGATATGGTTTAAATACAGATGCATCGTTTAGGTTTGAAAGAGGTGCAGACCCCAATATTACTATTTATGCTTTAAAAAGAGCTGCACTTTTAATTCAAGAAGTAGCAGGTGGTAAGGTTAGCTCAGAAATTGTTGATTTATATCCTAGTCCGATTCAAAATTTTAATATTGATTTTTCATATAGTAATTGTGACAGATTAATAGGTAAATCTATTGACAGAAATTTAATCAAAAATATTTTACAATCATTAGAAATTGAAATTTCGAAAGAAACAAGTGAAGGGTTAGAACTTTCAGTTCCACCATTTAAAGTTGATGTTACTCGAGAATCTGATGTTATTGAAGAGGTGTTAAGGATTTATGGATATAATAATATTGAATTACCAGATAGTTTAACATCTTCGCTTTCTTATAGAGAGAAACCTGATAAAGAGAAAATAACAAATTTAATATCAGAGCAATTAATTGCTAATGGGTTTAATGAGGTGCTTTCTAACTCTTTGTCAAAATCAGCTTACTATGCTGATACAGATGATCAATCTGTTAGGATGAAAAATCCATTAAGTAGAGATTTAGATGTGTTGAGACAGTCGATGTTGTATAATGGTTTAGAAACTATTGTATATAACCAAAATAGAAAGGCAACTGATTTGAAATTATATGAGTGGGGTAAAACCTATTTGAAAAATGATTCAAAATTTAAAGAAGATAGTCATTTAAGTATTTTCGTTACAGGTAGGGAAGAATTAGAGAGTTGGAATTCAACATCTGATAATGTAGATTTCTTCTTTACAAAAGGAATTGTCAATTCTATTGTAGAAAAATTTGGATTCGATAAAATGCATTTTCAGGTTGAAGATGCAACTAGTGACAAACTGGATTATGGTTTAAAATATTCTGTAAACAAAAATGAATTGGTTCAGTTTGGTAAAGTAAAGACTTCTATTCAAAACCAATTTAGTATTGATAAAGAAGTGTTTTATGCTGATTTCAATTATGATAATTTAGTGAAATTAGTTGCTCAGAATAAAGTTGTATTTAAAGAAGTAGCTAAATTTCCATCAGTAAGAAGAGATTTGGCCTTGTTGCTTGATAAAACTATTGCTTACTCGCGGGTTAAAGAATTAGCCGTTAAGCAAGATAAAAAGCTTTTAAAAGAAGTTAATTTATTTGATGTATATGAAGGAAAGAATTTGCCTAATGGTAAAAAGTCTTATGGAATTAGTTTTACTTTCTTAGATGAAAATAAAACACTTACTGATGGCCAAATAGATAAAGTAATGGGTAAAATTATTTCTGTTTTAAAAACTGAACTTAATGCAGAATTAAGATAGTCTTAATTTTTTTAGGATAATAAAAAAGCCGAAGCAATATGCTTCGGCTTTTCTTGTAATAAGAATTTCTTATTTAGTTACCATTACTTTTTTAGTAATTGCACCATTTTCAGTAGTTACTTGAACAAAATAAGCTCCTTTAGCTTGGTTTGTTAAGTTAACTGAAGTTCTGTTTCCACTAACGTTATCAGAAGCAATTACGTTGCCTAAGATGTTCATCACTGAATAACTGAAGTTATCAGTGTTAGCAATCATAATTTCAAAGATTCCGTTTGTAGGGTTAGGGAAGATAGAAGTAGAATTGTTTAATGCTTCTTCTTCATCAATACTAACAGTACATGCGTTTGGAGTTTTTGGAGTAGTAAAATCTGCTTGATCAAATCCAACACCTTTTAAAAAGTGCCATTGTGCAGGACCAGTACCATCAAATAAAGTACCTCCAGAAATATCAGTACCATAAACTATTGGTAATTCCCATGCTTTTTCTGATCCGTTTTCAATTGCATCAACAGCTAAAGTTTGGTATCCAGCAATGTATTGAGCATTTGTACCTGCACTAATGTTAGTATAAGCAGTCCAATTTCCTGAAGCAACATCATGACCTACAGCATATACATCAGGGAATTCTCTTTCACCAAGACTATTTAATCCTGAATCATCGTATAACCAAGTGTAGAATACTTTTGAACCATCTTGACTTCTACCAGCTTGAGGTCTAACAGGGTGAGCCATGTTATTTGTTGCGTCAAATACAAAGTCATCATTGTAAACTGAATCTATAAAAGTTACATCCCAGCTATTTCCATTTGTAGCAACTTCATATAAAAAACTTGCTTGATATGCAGCAAAAGAATAATTTAAAGAATCTGGGTGCTCAGAAAAACCTGAGTTTACTTTAGCAAAGATTCTTAACTCATCATTGTTATCTACAACACAATCAAAAGAACTAAAAAATGGTCTTTGGATAGTTTGGTTAGTATTTAATCCCCAAATGTAACATGTCATTGCCGCATTTGAAGAAAAATCGTAGTCAGCGAATTGAGTCCATGTATCACCACCATCAGTAGTTTTTAAAACGTATGGTCTATACATTGTATTCTGGTTTGAATTAGAGTCAGCTCCCATAATTACAACATATCCAATATTTCCATTTGGTGCCCATGCCATATTGGCTAATCCAGCACAATTTGCTCTAACTCCACCTAAACTTCCGTCACCACTAGTTTGGTACCAGTTAGGAGTAATAGTATCAACTGTCCAGTCAAATGTATTAGTTGAAGAGTTAAATACACCTCTATTAATATAATAGTCATGATACAAAGAAGGAACATCAAAATTTGGATCCTCACTTCCGGCAGCACCTTGGTTGTTCCAGTTAGTTGAAACATAAAATGCTTCACCATTTGCTGTTACATATAAACCAGCAGCACCCCATTCATTCGGGTCACCAGTAGTCGATACTGTTGAAGAAAAGTTGTAAGTTTCATCTAAGTCAGATCCATCTAACTTAGCTGAAGCTCTAAATGTTTTAGCCCAACCATTATTACTAGCAGCTGTATTATGTAAAGAAGGTCCTGCCTGAACAATGTATGCATTAGCGGTATCAGTATTTCCAGAAGGGTTGTAGATACCAATGTTTGGATATCTATTTCCATTACTTGTAGCATTGTCCAAATCTGGAGTAGTTTGGAAAGGGTTGATGGTCCATGTAGAACCTCCGTCTGTAGAGTAATCAAGTGACATAATACCTGAACCACCAGCAGCACCATTATTTTGTCTGTGAACAAAAGCAACAGTATTAATATCTGGGTTATAAACAACTTGATTTTGTCTATCTCCTAATATAGAGAATACATTATAAGAAGTTCCAATAGTTACCGTTGAAGCAGCTTTTGCATTTGGAGCAGAAATTGGCTTTGATGGTATTTGTTGAGACTCTTGGTCAATTCGAGCTTGTCCATAATGATCAACAGATACAGCTTTACTTCTATCTTGGGCATGAAGAGAAACAACAAGACCAAGAGCAGAAGCTAATAGTAAATTTTTTTTCATTGTATATTTATTTTAGTTAGTACTTATTTAACATTTTTGATAAATGCAAAACAAATATAATAATTAGATTATAATTATCGACCAATAATTTTATATTCGGTATTAAATCTATATTTTTGGGGGTTCAAACTAAACTAAACTAAACTATTAAATTAAATTATTAAAAATGAAAAAACTATCGTTATTTATGATGTTTACTATGATAGCAGCATTTGGCTTCTCTCAAGTAATCTTTCAAGTACAAAACTCTACGCCTACTACTTTACAAGGTACGTATCCTTTAACATGGGCTGATCCTAGTGGAAATGATTGGGCTACACCAGATTTAAATATTCCTGCTAATGCTGTAACAGGTGCATTAGAGTTTATTGATGATGGTGACACAGGAAATGATCCAACTTATGGACACCCTTTAAGTCAAGATGCATGTTCTGGAACAAGTCCTGCTCCATCTGCTAGTTCATTATTAGGGAAAATTGCTGTAGTATACAGAGGTCAGTGTCAATTTGGACATAAGGCAAGTGTTGCTGAAAAGCAAGGTGCTATTGCATGTATTATTATTAACCATACTGGCGCTCCAGTTGGTATGGCAGGTGGTGATTCTGGATTAGTAGTTACAATTCCTGTAATTATGATTTCTGAGCAAGATGGACAGTTGTTACAGGCTGCTATTGCTAATGGAGATATTACTCAAGCTTTTATCGGAAACAAATTAGGAATCTTTAATGATGATTTAGGTTCAAATCCTGGTGACGTTTTAAGAGCTAGAAGATATTCTAACCTTGCTCCATTATCTCAGAATGCATCTGAATTTAGTGTTCCTGTTGGGGCATGGGTACGCAACTTTGGTAGTCAGACACAATCTAATGGTATGTTAAAATGTATCATTGATAACGGGACTCAAATTTATGCAGATTCTGCTGCTGTACCTTCTATTAATACTGGAGATTCTACTTTTGTTTCTTTAAGTACTTTTTCTCAAAGTACATATCCAGTTGGAGAGTATACAATGACATATACTATTATCACTAATCAAACAACTGGTGATGAAGAGCCAGGTGATAATGTTATCGATGCAAGTTTCATGATTAGTGATTCATTATATTCTTATGGTAGATTAGACCCAGTAACATATAAGCCTTTAAGCCCTGGTGGATTTAGAGCAGGTACATTTACTACTGATTGGGAAGCATGTTTAGCATTTCAAGACCCTAATGCTAGTAGAATGCGTTCTTTAGGAATGACTGTTTCTAATACAACTAGTTCTACAGAAGTATTAACTGGTACTTTCTTTGAAATTAGAGTTTATGAATGGAATGATGTATTTACAGATGTAAATGATCCAAACTTAAATATCTCTAACCTTAATCAATTAGATGCTGCATTTTATGTGTATGGTTCAGATTTACAAGATTCAAGCATATTTGTATCTCATAATTCACCAATTCAACTTGTTGATAATCAAAGATATTTATTTTGTTTAAATCAACCTTCACAAACAGTTATGCCATTTGCAGGGTATGATACTCAAATTGATTATTCAACAACACAACAAGATGACGCAATGGGAGCTAATGGAGCACACTTACAACCAAGTACTCCAGGATCTACAGATGCTACTTATTTCTTGAATGGATTTGGTTTAGATGTACAACTTGCAGCTTCTATTCATTTAGATGAATTTGTTGGAATTGATGAAATTGATACAGATATGGATATCGTTCCTTTTCCTAATCCAGTTAAAGATGAGTTGAATATTCCTGTAGGAAATGTTAACGGAACAGCTTTAATTGAGTTATTTGATGTTGCAGGTAAGTTAGTAATTTCTAGAGATGTTACTTTTGCAGCAAACTCTAACATTAAGTTAAATGTATCTAATGTTCAAAATGGTTCTTACATTGGTAAGATTACTTTTGAAAATGGTACAACTTCTAAATTTAATGTTGTAGTGAATAAGTAATATTCATGAATACACATAATAAAAAAGCTCGTTGATTATTCAACGAGCTTTTTTTATATCTATTAGTTTTTATAAAAGATTTTCATCAACTATATTAGGTATAGTAACTTTTAAATCAGGATTTCTTTTCATTTCTCTTTTGATGGCAAATATTGCTTCATCATTTCTCGCCCAACTCCTTCTCGCAATTCCATTGTTTACATCCCAAAACAACATAGATTTAAGTCTTCTATCAGCATCGGGTGTTCCATCTAAAGTCATTCCAAAACCTCCGTTAATTACTTCTCCCCAGCCAACACCACCGCCATTGTGAATAGATACCCAGGTAGCTCCTCTAAAGCTATCTCCAATAACATTTTGGATGGCCATATCAGCAGTAAATTGAGACCCGTCATATATATTAGAGGTTTCTCTGTAAGGAGAATCTGTGCCTGAAACATCATGATGATCTCTACCTAAATTAACAGGAGCAGAAAGTGTTCCATCAGCAACAGCATTGTTAAATGCTTCGGCAATTTTCATTCTCCCTTCAGCATCAGCATATAAAATTCTAGCTTGAGAACCAACAACTAATTTGTTTTTTTGAGCTCCTTTTATCCAAGTAATGTTGTCTTGCATTTGCTGTTTGATCTCTTTTGGAGATTCTTTCATGATTTCCTCTAATACTTTGCAAGCAATATCATCTGTCTTTTTTAAATCTTCAGGTTTACCTGAAGTACAAACCCATCTAAAAGGTCCAAAGCCATAGTCGAAACACATTGGGCCCATAATATCTTGGACATAAGAAGGATATTTAAAATTAATTCCATTTTCAGCCATTATATCTGCCCCAGCTCTACTTGCTTCTAATAAAAATGCATTTCCATAGTCAAAAAAATATGTTCCTTTTGCTGTGTGTTTGTTTACTGCAGCAGCATGTCTTCTCAATGTTTCTTGTACTTTTTCTTTAAACAACTCTGGGTTGGTTGCCATCATATTATTACTTTCTTCAAAAGTAATTCCAGCAGGATAATAACCACCAGCCCAAGGATTGTGTAATGATGTTTGATCAGAACCTAAGTCAACATAAATGTCTTCTTCATCAAATTTTTCCCAAACATCAACAATGTTACCATCATAAGCGATAGAAACTACTTCTTTGTCTTCTTTAGCTTTTTTAACTCTTGCACACAATTCATCTAAGTCAGAAATAATTTCATCTACCCACCCTTGTTCGTGCCTTTTGTGAGATGCATCAGGGTTAACTTCAGCAGTTACAGAAACCACTCCAGCAATATTGCCAGCTTTTGGTTGAGCACCACTCATACCACCTAAACCAGAAGTTACAAATAGCTTTCCTGCAGTTCCCTTATCATCTATTTTTCGACATCCATTTAATACTGTAATCGTTGTTCCATGAACAATTCCTTGCGGTCCTATATACATATATGAACCAGCTGTCATTTGTCCGTATTGAGTAACACCTAATGCATTAAATTTCTCCCAATCATCTGGTTTGGAGTAGTTCGGAATCATCATTCCGTTTGTTACTACAACTCTTGGAGCTTCTTTGTGTGATGGAAATAATCCCATCGGATGACCTGAATACATTACTAAGGTTTGTTCATCTGTCATTTCAGACAAATACTGCATGCACAATAAATATTGAGCCCAATTAGAAAAAACTCCACCATTACCACCGTATGTAATTAATTCGTGAGGATGTTGAGCAATGGCGTAATCTAAATTGTTTTGAATCATTAACATAATAGATTTTGCCTGAACAGATTTTCCAGGGTATTCATCTATTGGTCTTGCATACATTCTGTATTCAGGGCGAAAACGATACATGTAAATACGGCCATATTTTTCTAACTCGCCTTTAAATTCTGAGATTAAAACAGGATGATGCTTTGTATCGAAATAACGTAAAGCGTTTTTTATAGCTAACCTAGTTTCTTCAGCTGATAAAATTGCTTTTCTTTTAGGAGCATGACTTACGGTTAAGTCATATTCTTTTTTAACAGGTAATTCGTTTGGAATCCCTTGTTTTATTTGTTCTTTAAATGTCATTTGTTTTTATTTTAGTGTTGAATAATTATTGATTAAATAAAATCAACAACTAAGGGTACCTACAATTAGATCTAAAACTAATTGTAGAGATACAATTTTTATATAGTAATTTAATAGACATTACTTTTTAATAATTCTTCCTTTACTTTTATCAAATCCATACGGGCAATGACGACAACCATTTTGACAGCAATAACCTCGTTTTAAAAGATATTTTTCAGTGAAAACTCGATACCCTTCAGGGGTAAAATAAAAGTCATCTTCTTCTAGATTGTTTATTTTTGAAAAATCATTCATAAAAATGTAAAGGTACTAAGATTAATAAAAAATCAATTGCAGTATACTAATGAAAATAATATCCCTCTAACAGAAGTTTTTGACACTTGTATTCGTGCTAAAAATAGTCGGCTTTTTATACTGCGAGAAGATTTAATTCATCCAGAAATATCAGGAAATAAATGGCGAAAACTAAAGTATAATATTGCAGAAGCTAAGTCATTAAACAAAAAAACACTCGTAACATTTGGAGGGGCTTATTCTAATCATATTGCAGCAACTGCAGCTGCTGGCAAAGAGTTTGACTTAAAAACCATAGGAATCATTAGAGGTGAGGAAGTTTTGCCACTTAACTCAACGTTGCAATTGGCAAAAGACAATGGAATGGAGTTAAACTTTATCTCTCGTGGAGATTATAGAGTTAAAGACACTAGTAATTATGATGGTTGTTATGTGATTCCTGAGGGTGGATCTAATGCTTTTGCTGTAAAAGGATGTACAGAAATTATCGAAAAATTGACAGTAGATTATGATGTAATTTGTTCAGCTTGTGGAACAGGAGGAACTTTAGCAGGAATTATCGCTTCAACTGAAAAACAAGTGATAGGTTTTCCTGCTTTAAAAGGAGGAAATTTTTTAAAGGAAGACATTGTTAGTTTGTTAGATGAATATGCTAATCAGTTTAGTGTAAAAGGGAAAAATAAAAAATGGGATTTAGCTACAGATTATCATTTTGGTGGTTATGCTAAAGTGAAACCAGAATTAATTGAGTTTGTAAAACAGTTTAAGGGCAAACATAAAATTCCTCTAGATTTAATTTATACAGGTAAAATGCTCTTTGGTATTTATGATTTGTTACAAAATACCAATCAATTAGATGGTAAAACCATAATAGCAATACATACTGGTGGATTGCAGGGGAATAAAGGTTTTGAAGATCGATTAGGCATTGTTTTATAATCAATAGTTAAATGTTGATATCTTACGAAGACATGGCTATTGCTTTAAACTAACTATCTTAATTTTGTAGTTAGAGGATGAAAAAAATTGTTTTCATATTATGTTTACTTGTTTTTAGTACACTTTTAGTTGGTCAACCAGCTGAAAAGCGTATTACAAGAGAAGAGTATATTGAAACTTATAAAGATGATGCAATTAGAGAAATGCACCGGTCTGGGATTCCTGCTAGCATAACATTGGCTCAGGGGATTTTAGAGTCAGGCGATGGAAATAGTCCATTAGCTGTTTATGGTAAAAATCATTTTGGAATAAAATGTCATAAAGGATGGTCTGGTAAAACAATGCATTTAGATGACGATGAAAAAAATGAGTGCTTCAGAAAGTATAATGATGTTTATGATTCTTATAGAGACCATTCAGAATTTTTAACTTCTAGAGAGAGGTATTCTTTTTTGTTTGAGTTGAAAATTACTGACTATAAGGGGTGGGCAAAAGGATTAAAAAAAGCCGGGTATGCCACTAATCCTAAATACCCTCAGTTATTAATAGGTCTAATAGAAAAACATAAACTTTATGAATATGATAGGTACGGAAAAGTTCCACCTAAGAAATTAAGTAAAGATAGATCCTCCAGACCTTTAGCTGTTGCAAAGCATAATAGAACAATTAAGTTGCATAATCATATTAAATATATAGTAGCTAGAGAAGGTGATACTTTTTATCGAATAACTCAAGATTTTGACATGAATTTATGGCAAATATTTAAATACAATGACTTAAATAAAACCGATGTTTTAAAAGTTGGAGATATTATTTATTTACAGCCTAAAAAGAATAAGTCAAAAGAAGCATTTCATTCAGTTAAAGCTGGAGAGACTATGCGTGATATTTCACAATTGTATGGTGTTAAATTAAAGAAACTTTATAAAAAAAATAATTTAATTATAGGGACTCAGCCTAATTTAGGAGATAAAATTTCTTTAAAAAAGAAAATAAAATAAGTACTTCAAAGTTTCTTTTTTATCTTGCACAAAATTTCTTTTAAATTGTTACAAAAAGATACTTTCGGACAATATGTTTTTCTTAAAAAGCTTATGCTTAGACTTTTTGGGAGGATAACTTTTATTCGGTTTACAAAAAAAAATGTAGCTAAAATTGAAGGTGCAGAGCTTATTCCAAAATTAGCTGGTAAAAATGTATTGTTTATCTCTAATCATCAAACGTATTTTGCAGATGTAGCTTTTATGTTACATGTAATTCATACTGCTTTAGATGGTTTTCCAAATGAAATGAGGTTAAAATCATTATTAAGAAGTAAAAAATCAGATATCTACTATGTAGCTGCAGAAGAGACTATGAAGTCTGGATTGTTACCTAAGTTATTAGGTTTGTCAGGTGCAATTACTATTAAACGAACTTGGCGTGAAGCTGGAAAAGAGATTAATAGAAAAGTAGATAAAAAAGATACTGACAATATAAAACAAGCGTTAGAAGCTGGTTGGGTTATTACTTTCCCTCAAGGAACAACTAAGCCATTTGCTAAAGGGAGGAAAGGAACAGCTCATATTATTAAAAATTATCAACCCATTGTAGTTCCAATTGTTATTGATGGATTTAGAAGGGCTTTTGATAAGAAGGGAATATTTCTTAAAAAGAAAGGAACAACGTTGCGTTTAAGAGTAAAAGAGCCATTAAAAATTGATTACGATGATCATGTAGAAAATATAATGCAAACAGTAATGGATGGCATTGAGCAAAGTAGAAAATTCGAATGGCGTGCCAATAACTAATCTAATGACTGTGTTGGGTCATTTGCTAACTCCAACATTTTAGCATATTGTTCAGGAGTTAAATCATTAAAGTAGAAGTTAACAGGGTTAATTGGGTTGCCATTTTTTCTAACTTCATAATGACAGTGTGGTCCAACGGATTTGCCTGTATTTCCAACATAACCGATTACATCTCCTCTTTTTACTTTTTGACCAACCTTACAATTAAATTTACTCATGTGAGCATATAAGGTAATATATCCATAACCATGTTTAATACGAACATGATTTCCATAACCTCTATTAGCTGCATCTGCTTGAATAACTTTTCCATCACCTGTAGCATAAATTGGAGTTCCACGAGGAGCGGTAAAATCCATGCCAGCATGAAACTTTGTAGTTTTATATACAGGATCAGTTCTATAACCATACCCACTTGCCATTCTTGTTAAATCTTCGTTAGATACTGGCTGGATGGCAGGAAGTGAAGCTAACATTTCCTCTTTCTTTTTGGCCATTTCAAAAACTTCATCAAATGATTTTGATTGAATGTAAAGCTGTTTAGATAGTTTGTCTAATTTTTTAGAAGCGTTTACAATAAGCTCTGCATTGGTAAAGTTTTCTAATTCTTTATATCGATTTACTCCACCAAAACCAGCTTCTCTAATCTCACTTGCTATTGGTTCTGCTTCAAAAATTACACGGTAAATATTGTCATCTCTGTGTTGTATATCCTCTAAAACAATTGCTAACTGCTCAGCTTTTTTATCTAAAATGGAATAACGAGCTAATAATTCAGCATTATCTTTTTTTAATTGTTTCTCTTTAGGAGAGTCAACAAAAGCATCTGTTACAAAATAAATTCCTATACCAATAATTAAACTAGCGCCTAATATCATAGAGCCTCTAAAGATTTTATCTCTAAAAGACAACTCAATTTTGTCGTAACTTAAAGTATGTGGATTATATCTGTATTTTGCTTTAGCCATCTAAAGATATTATACTAATTTTGAATGCAAATTTAATCAAATAAATAAAATTTACGATTGCTTAACAGTCGTTAACGCTTATTTAACACTTTTTAACAGCTATGAATTCACAAGAAATTCGCCAAACTTTTTTAGATTTTTTTAATAAAAAACAACATGAAATAGTTGCTTCGGCACCCATGGTTATTAAAAATGACCCTACTTTAATGTTTACTAATGCTGGTATGAATCAGTTTAAAGATTTGTTTTTAGGGAATAGTGAAATTAAGTTTCCTAGAATAGCAGATTCGCAAAAATGTTTAAGAGTTTCGGGTAAGCATAACGATTTAGAAGAGGTTGGAGTTGATACCTACCATCATACTATGTTTGAAATGTTGGGGAACTGGAGTTTTGGAGATTATTTTAAGAAAGAAGCAATTGAGTGGGCTTGGGAATTGTTGGTAGATGTTTATGGGATAGACAAGAACA
>JARGOE010000007.1 GCA_029210015.1 Vicingaceae bacterium | reverse complement strand
CTTCACATAATCAATTGCAGCATTCAAATCTGGTATAGCATCAACATAGGTAGTTGGTAAACCTTTTTTTTCAGCACGTTTAAATGTTTCATTATCTATCTCGTTCACATCTCCACCCGAACGCTGATCTACAGCCATACAATTAAACCCAAGTTTATTCAATTTTGGAGCTATTTCTTTGTATTCTCCTCTACTCCAACCTGCTTGATGAAATAGAATAATAATTGGCGCCTTGTCATCTTTCGTAAGATATAAATCGGCAGTAATTTCTAAACCATCTTTAGCTTTAAAGCTTACTGTTTTTTGTGCAAAAACAGACACTGAAAATACTAGCACAAATAGTGAAATAAGAATTCTCATAATATTATTTTAAGTTTTGTATATTTTATATGCCAAGCGTTATTCCTTGAATAACGAATCAACGAACTCGTACTTATTAAATACTTGCAAATCTTCTATTCCTTCTCCAACGCCAATATATTTAACTGGAATTTTAAATTGATCAGAAATCCCAATTACAACACCACCTTTAGCAGTTCCATCTAATTTGGTAATTGCCAAGGCATTTATTTCTGTGGCTAAAGAAAATTGCTTGGCTTGTTCGTAAGCATTCTGCCCTGTAGAACCATCTAAAACCAATAATATTTCGTGAGGTGCATCAGGCACTACTTTCTGCATTACACGCTTAATCTTAGAAAGCTCATTCATTAAGTTCACTTTATTGTGTAATCGCCCAGCAGTATCAATAATAACTACATCTGCATTTCTTGCTTTAGCAGATTGCAATGTGTCAAAAGCAACTGAAGCCGGGTCTGCATCCATTCCTTGCTCAACAATTGGAACATCAACACGTGAAGCCCATATTTTCAATTGATCAACAGCAGCGGCTCTAAAAGTATCAGAAGCTCCTAAAATAACTGATTTTCCACTTTTCTTTAATTGATGAGCTAACTTACCAATAGTCGTTGTTTTACCAACTCCATTAACTCCAACAACCATAATCACATAAGGATCTTCTTGCTGCGGAATTTCAATTTCTTTATAATCTCCTGTATTATTCTCCTCTAGTAAAGAGGCTATCTCTTCTCGAAGAACTTGATTTAATTCTGATGTTCCTAAATATTTATTTTTAGCAACACGCTCCTCAATTTTTTCAATTATTCTAAGAGTCGTATCTACACCAACATCAGATGTAACTAAAATTTCTTCTAAGTTATCTAAAACCTCAGCATCTACAGTAGACTTCCCACCTACAGCCCTGGTTAATTTTGAAAAAAAACTTTGTTTGGTTTTATCTAGACCTTTATCTAAAACCTCTTTTTTCTCTTTAGAAAATATATTAAAAAATGCCATATTTTATGGTAAAAAAAATCCCCCGCTTTGAGGCGAGGGACAAAGATACACATTTGTGTAATTATTTTTTCTGTAAAAAATCTTGTACTTTATCGTTTGGTACAATAGCTTCTCTAAATGAATAGGCACCAGTCTTTTCAGACTTAACCATTTTTATCACTTTAGTTAAGCTTTTTCCTGCTTTTTGTAACGATGCAACTGTTTTCTTTGCCATGATTCAATTGTTTTACTTGGTATAAATACCTAATTATTTAATTTCTTTATGTACAGTAACCTTCTTTAATATTGGGTTGTATTTTTTCAACTCAATACGATCAGGAGTGTTTTTTTTATTTTTAGTAGTAATGTACCTTGAAGTACCTGGCTTACCACTTTCTTTATGTTCAGTACATTCTAAAATTACCTGAACTCTGTTTCCTTTTTTTGCCATTTTTCCTATTCTTTAATTTTAAGGGACTGCAAATTTAGTAATTATTTTTAATCTGACAATTTGTTTATATAATATTTACCTCTCTTTCCAAAGTAATATTAAACTTTTGTTGAACAGAAGAAATAATATCTTCTGAAAGTTGAAATATTTCACTTCCTTTTGCCCCTCCATGATTAACTAACACCAATGCTTGCTTATCATGCACACCATAATTTCCAATCATTTTTCCTTTCCATCCACATTGCTCTATTAACCAGCCTGCAGCCATTTTATAAGACCCATCTGGTTGTTGATAATTTGGTGCATTTTCAAAGTTTTGTAAAATAGTGTTTTTTACACCTTCAGTAACCACTGGATTTTTAAAGAAACTACCTGAATTACCAATTTGTGCAGGATCTGGTAGCTTATTCTTCCTAATAGCAATTACTGCATCACTAACTTCTTTAATATTGGGATTAGTTATTCCTTTTTCTTTTAATTCATTATCAATAGCTCCATAACTTGTATTTAATTTGGGGTGTTTTGATAATTTAAATGTAACTGCACTTATAAAATAATTCCCCTTTTCACTAGTTTTAAAAACACTAGTTCTATACCCAAAATCACATTCTTGATTTTCAAATTCTTTTACGGAAAAATCTTTTAAATTGATAGCTTCAACCTTAGTTATAACATCCTTTACTTCAACACCATAAGCCCCTATATTCTGCATAGGGCTTGCACCAACATTACCCGGTATTAATGATAAATTTTCAACTCCACAATAATTATTATCAATACAATACATTACAAACCGGTGCCAATTTTCGCCTGCTCCGACTTTTAGTGTTACTGAGTCATTATCTTCAACAACTATATCTATGCCTTTGATGTTATTTTTAATAACTAAGCCATCAAAATCTTTTGTCAATAATAAATTACTACCACCCCCTAATATTAAAAGTGATAGAGTATTTTTTTCTAAAATTGATTTTAATTGTGATTGATCAGTTACCTCAACAAATTTTTGAGCTTTAACATCAATACCAAAAGTATTATAAGCTTTTAATGATATGCTTTGTTGAATTTTCATTAACCTTTTTGAATCAATACAACCGCATAAGCAGAAACTCCTTCTTCTCTACCTTCAAAACCTAATTTTTCAGTAGTTGTAGCTTTAATAGAAACATCTTCTTCATCAATATTCATCACTTCTGCTAAAACAATTTTCATTGCAGAAATATGCGGATTAATTTTAGGTTTTTGTAAAGCAATAGTTGCATCAATATTTCCAATAGTAAAACCTTTATTCTTTAAAAGTTTAACAACATCTTTAAGTAAAATTTTACTATCAATACCTTTATATTGATTATCTGTTGGAGGGAAATGAAATCCTATATCCCTAAGATTTGCTGCCCCTAGAAGAGCATCACATATAGTATGAATTAAAACATCTGCATCTGAATGTCCAGTTGCCCCTTTAGTATGTGGAATTTTTATTCCACCCAACCAAAAATCAGCACCCTCCTTAAGTTGATGAACATCAAAACCGAAACCAACTTTAATTTTCATCTATTACTCTTCTGAATTTTGCTTTTTGAACGCATCAAAATCAAACATTAACGAAAACCTAACAGTATTAGCTAATGGATTGTTTTGAGTCATGGCTATTAGATATGAAGCATCTAAACTAAAAACACTAAGCTTCAAGCCAATACCTGCTGTCAAATACTTTCTATTTCCTTTTGTAGCATGCTCATGCATATAACCTGCTCTTACTGCAAATTGTTTGTTATACCAATATTCTAATCCTGCAGAAATATTAAACTCTCTTAACTCCTCAGAAAAACCGCCAGGAGCATCATTAAAAGATTGTAAAATTCCAGTAACAATAGGTACATCAGGATTCTTTCCAGATTCTATTTCAAACTCTTCTGTTTCTGTATTAAAAATAGGTTGCCCAGAATCATCAGTAGCATAAATTGGTGGTGTTGGAACTAAAAGCTTATTAACATCAGTTAAAATTGAAAAGGTATTATAATCGTCCAAAACAAATGTTAAAGATTGTCCTAATCGCATATTAATAGGTATAAAATCCTTTACTGCATCATTGGTGTATGCTATTTTTGTTCCAAGATTAGAAATATTCATTCCCACATTAAAAATAGCTTCTTGTCCAAAAACTTCTGCATCCTCATTTGTATAAAAACCACCAACATCCACTGCAAATCCTTTTCCAGCCTGGGTATTAGACCCACTCACATCGATACCTCCAGTTAAATTTGAATAAATATATCTTACTGCTAATCCTCCTGAAAATCTATCTCCAAATTTTTGGCTATACCCAATATCAAAAGCAAATTCTGAAGGATTAAAATCACCTATTGGAGCACCATTATCATCAGTAAATTTTATGTCACCTAAAGAAAAATATCTTAAAGAAGCTCCAATCGCATTGTCATCACCTAATTTTTTATATCCGCTAACATATGATAAGTTAATATCTGGAACTAATTGTCTCAACCATGGAGAATAAGAAACAGATGCGCCCATTTCTTTTTCAACAAACGCTAGTTTTGCCACATTCCAATGCATTGAATTCGCATCAGGTGAAGAAGCAACTCCAGCATCTCCCATTGCTCCCGATCTTGAATCTGGAGCAATTAATAAAAATGGAACAGCAGTAGTTATTGTATTAAGTTGTAACGCACTTTGTTCTAACTCTTCTTGGGCAGATACTTTTGCTGCAAATCCAACAATTAAAAGCGCTAATAGTGTGTTTTTCATCAAATTTTAATTAAAAAGAGAACAAATATACATTTTTATAAGCAAGTTAGCTTGCATATTTTTGACTTAGAAACGACATAGTTATAGAATTATTGCTCTTTATCTAAGAATAACTAATTTCTCATATTTTTCAGCTACTGAGTAATTTTCAGCACGAACTTTCAATCTATAAATATAGACTCCTCTACCTATCTTATCACCGTATTCATCTAAACCATCCCAAGTAATTGAAGTTGAATGATATCCTTCATTTAAAATGTGTTTTTCTAAAGTTTTAACCAATTTTCCAGATACTGTAAAAACTTGGACTTGAGCATACATAGATTTTCCTGGCTGATTATGTTCAAACCAAAACTCAGTATATGTAGTAAACGGGTTAGGGTAATTATAAACCTTATCTAAAACCAAATCTTTTGACTTTACTACAACAAATTCAATTTTTGCTTCAGAAGAATTATTATAAACATCCCATACTTTAACTGTTAGAGTATGCCTACCTTCTTCTAAATCTTCAAATGGAAAATACACTTTCCCTCTCTGGTAACTATTCAAATCTGCTTCATAATAATCATTAAGTACAAAAGAGTTATCGGTCTCTTCATCTAAAATTGCAACAATATCATGTCCAATACCATTTCCGACCATATTTATACCATGCAAATCATAGATGTTAGCCAATAAAATTGGATTTTCATCTGTCATCCCTCCAAAAACAAAATTTTCATCGTTCATGAACAATTCTATTTCTGGACCTGTATTATCTTCAGCATAACTGTCAGATGTACCTCCAATATAAAAATTAGAATGATAGCCATTAGCATCTTCCTCTTGATTTTCTGCATAATAACTGAACTTACCTTGTCCGTAATTATAGGCTATATCTTTAGGTACAACAAAAGTGTATGAAAAATCACCATTTGTAACACTCACTTTACCTTTAAACAATTTACTTGTCTGAAGATCAAAATTCAAAGGAACATTACCATCATTCCCTAATGTTGTTATAGATTTAAATTTATCAAATACCGTTGGATAAATTACACCATTAAAGCTATTTAGCTTTTGCCCATTCTCATCTCTAACTTCTCCAAAAACTGTAACTTTTTGAAGAGCCTTTAATGTATCAGAGGCTGAAACAACATTACTATCTATCATTGTTGTAATTACTTCATGTTTAGGATAAGCCAATCTTATGGCTGGATCACCTAATAGAGTAAAGTTTCTATTATTGGCAACTGAAGCATTTAAATTTTTAACATTCATAAATATTTCACCAATTGTAGCGTATTCTCCATTATTTTGTTGAAAAACTTGATTAAAGAATGTCTGATTAAGAACAAAGTTAGGGCTAGAAAAAACTAGACGAACAGTAGTTAACAAACCTATCCCACCATGAGGTTTCAAAAGCACTAACTCTCCAGCTGATGTCCTTAAAGGATCATCAAATCTACTAAACTCACAAGTAGCGGTAACAAATAAAGGTAAGTTAGAATTTTCCCAATTTTCTATATCTGAAATTGTTAAAACACGCTCATGCCCCCACCCTGCCTCACCCCCATGCCCTGTGTAGTTAACAATAAGAGCTCCTTCATTCACAGATTCGTTGATTTTTTTATTTACATCGGGATATCTACTACCTCCAGGAGTTGAGACTTGCTGAAAAGCATCAAAAAATACTTTGTCAGGATTATACTCCTTATCATTATTTTCAGTAATCCCTGCTAAGGAATTAGACTGAATCATATGAGTATTATTATCTTCATCATCACCGATGTAAGTTATTCTATTTCTCCAATCTTTCATTGTTGATGTAGTATTGTAGTTTAATATTTTATTAACCACATTGTTTGCTTCTTCTTGGTTTTTAACTGGTAAACGTCCAATTCCTATATCTACAAATTCAGTTCCAGCCCAAGTACCCTCATTCAAGTCTAATAAACCATAATAATCATCTGAAACCAAAGAACCGATTACATCTAAAGAATTATCCGTTTGATATGTAGGAATAAAATTAGTATTCCCAACTATTCTGTTTTTATTATCATAAGAACCATCTCCAAATAATAACAAGTACTTAGGAGCATTTTGAGGACTAACTGCTCTATCATACAACATTCTAACAAAATCTCTGATAGCTACAATATCCTGAGAACCAGAAGAAAATTCATTATAAATTTGTTGAGGAGTAACAATTACAACATCTAAACCTTCATTATTATGAAAACTAGCCAACTGAGAAGATTGTGATAAAAATTCTGGATGACTAACAATAATCATATCTGCTGATTGAATTCCATGTAAATTCTGATTTTCAACTTTACCTAAAGAATAAATATCAGTTTTATAGTTCCCATTAAACGCAACAAAAGATTTAAGAGTATCGGTAGCTATATTGTAGGATAGATTACTACCCGTTAAAACATAACTTTGTTCAAAAATATTATTTGGGTCTGAAATATCCCAAACTTTATTCACCCCTAATGCGTTGCTCAAATTAAAAGTTGAAACATTTCCAACTCCAACTGACTGAACATCTCTGTAAAACATTTGATCTCCAGTCATCACCAAATTCCTTCTCACATTAACCTCTATTTCATCTAACCAGCCAATTGATTCCGAAGTTGGCTTATTATAAGTTAACTGCATATTCACTATACTTGAACTGGGAGTAAAATTTAAAGTTCCAGAAGTTGGCCACCCAAACTTACCAGTGTAGCTACTCATGTTTACAGCATTACATGTCAAATTTATTGATGAGCTAGAAACATTAGCCACAAAAGAATTACTAGCACCCGATCTCCCTACGACTGATAAGTCAACACTTGCTGGTGCAGAAACATCTACATTAGGGAAGTTGAACACATAATTATAGCTAGTAGTTGCATTGAAAATATCTCCCAGCCATACAGCACCAGATTTAATTAAATTTACTAAATCTTTTTCATAAAAATCATAATCATTAAATGATGTTACATTTAGGTTAGGACTAGACATACTTGCTTGAACAGATATTCGCTTAGGAGATTCACTCGTATTACTAAAAGTTATAAAATAGAAAGTACTGTCGCTAAACTGGTGATTAAAATGCTCAAACTTACCAGTGCTCTGATTATAAGTCCATGTATGTGGTGATTGCCCATAAAAAAGAACGTAATCCTGAGGGTCAAAACTATTATCAATAGCACCAACAACTTCAACAGCATTTTGAACTAAATCATCTGGTCGAAAATCTGAATTTAAAGCAGGCAACATTTTACCCCCGTTACCATATAGCTTAAAATCATTAGGGTTAACATTATCAACATCTATCCCCATTTGTTTAAGCAGATTATAATCTATCTTATAAACCCCCTCATTTAAAACTGCAAACTTATACCAATCACCTGAACTTAAAACAGAATTAGAATTGAAACTATTATTTTTTGACACCTTAAATCTAGAAGAAGAAGTTGTAACCTTTATTTTAAAACTTATAACTTTCTTATAACTACCACCAACTCTAATAATAGGGTAAAATTTAATAACACCGTAATTAACCTTCCTACTTGTATATGTTGAAAAACTTAACTGAATATCATCTTTTATATAACTAACCCCTGAAACACCTGCAACCTCTTCTGAAGGAAATGTTTCATATTTTATTTCTAAAACTTCAACATTGTTAATTTCTTCTTGATTAATTGTTAATAAGTGTGAATAAAATGGTAAAAAATCCATTTTTTCATCATATTGACTATTTTCAAATGAAAAAAAATTTATTGCAGATAAATCATTAATCTTAGTGGTTTTGTTTTTATTCCAAGTAATATTTTGTTCTACAACATAATCCTTTGAATACAACGATAACGGTAATAATAATAGAATAAGGAATATTTTTTTTTGGTATTTCATACAATATTTAAAGCAAAAATAAGATTAATTAAAGTACATTCGCAAATCAATTTTAAACCATGAACGCAACAAAAAGTTAAATATTGTTTTCATAAATAGATTGAAATTATATACATTTGAAACTTGGCAAAAGATTTTTGCGTAAAACTTTTGTAAGATTAAAGGTAATATATGATAAGAAAGATTATACTAAAAACCGGTATTATAGCTGTTTTTTCGTTGTTAATATCTACGGAATTAAAAGCTCAAGATCCAGAGTTTACGCAATTCTATGCGAATCCTCTTTATCTTAATCCCGCGTTTGCTGGTACTGCTCATTGCCCTAGAGTTTCATTAAATTACAGAAACCAATGGCCAGGCATAAGTGGTTCTTTCATAACAACTAGCGCTTCTTACGACCAACATATTGATGCGCTTGCAGGTGGTGTGGGTTTATTAGTTTGGAATGATAGAGCTGGTGAAGGAACTTTGCTTACAACTCAAGTTAGTGGAATGTATTCCTATCAAATCCCTGTCAATAGAAAATTTTCAATTAAAGCAGGTCTTCAAGCTACATGGGCTCAAAAAAGTGTTGATTGGAGCAAACTAACTTTTGGAGATATGATAGATGCTCGTAGAGGGTTTATATATCAGACTAATGAAATTAAAAGAGATGAACCGACAAGCTATGTTGATTTTTCTGCAGGAATTTTAGGATTTAGTGAAAAATACTTTGTTGGTTTTGCTACACATCACTTAACACAACCCGATGAATCTGTAATTGAAGGAACAAGTCCATTACCAAGAAAATATACATTCCATGCTGGAGCAATGATACCTTTAGAAGCTAAAGGTGAACCAGCTTCTTTATCACCCAATGTATTGGTTCAGTTACAACAAGATTTTTTACAAATTAATTTTGGTATGTATTACAGTAAAGGACCAATCATGGGAGGTTTATGGTACAGAAATTCAGACTCATTTATCGCATTAATTGGATTCCAAACAGGAATTTTAAAATTTGGTTATAGTTATGATATTACAGTATCAAAGCTTACAAATACTACTGCAGGATCTCATGAATTTTCTACAGGATTGTTATTTGACTGTAAACCAAGAAAAAGAAGGTTTAGAACAATAAGTTGTCCTTCTTTTTAGTTATAAAATAGCATTATCAAACTCATATAGATATGAAATTACAAGGAAAAGGAAAGAAAAAATTATTGCTGCTATTATTGGTTGTTCCAATGATGTTTACAGCATGTAAAAAAGAACAATCAAGTTCTACTGGTTGGAATTATAACGATCCAAAGAATGGTGGATTCCAAAAAATACCCTATTTAGAGCAAGAAACTGGACCAGGATTAGTATTGATAGAAGGTGGGCGTTTTACAATGGGTAAAGTTGAGCAAGAAGTTCATTATGATTGGAATAATATACCAAGAACAGTAACTGTTTCTTCATTTTACATGGATGAGACAGAAGTTACAAACTTCTCATACTTAGAATACTTATATTGGTTAAGAAGAGTTTATGATGCGGATTATCCAGAAGTATACAAAAAAGCTTTGCCTGACACTTTAGTATGGAGAAGTAAATTAGCGTATAATGAACCTTATGTAGAGTATTATTTAAGACACCCTGCATATAGAGATTACCCTGTTGTTGGAGTTAATTGGTTACAAGCTAATGATTTTTGTGCATGGAGAACAGATCGTGTAAATGAGATTATTTTAATAAGAGAAGGTTTGTTTGAGCACTATCCAAACCAAATTAATGAAGATAATTTCAATACTAACGCATACCTTTACGGGCAATATGAAAGTGGGAAACGTGTTGACGGTATTCCTGACTTAGATCCAAATAGAGAGTACAGAAATGTTAGAATGGAAGATGGAATACTTCTTCCACATTACAGACTTCCTACTGAAGCAGAATGGGAATATGCTGCTTACGGTTTAATTGGAAATACAATTGAAGAACTTATTCCAGACAGAAAACTATATCCATGGAATGGGCATGCAATTAGAAACTCTAATGAGAAATATATTGGTCAAATTTTAGCAAACTTCAAAAGAGGTAGAGGTGATAATATGGGTGTTGCCGGTAAATTAAACGATAACGCTGATATAACTGCACCTGTTTATGCTTATTGGCCAAATGATTATGGTCTTTATAATATGGCTGGAAATGTTTCCGAATGGGTAATGGATGTATATCGTCCACTTTCATTAGAAGATAATGATGATTTCAGACCATTTAGAGGTAATGTTTATCAAACTCAGGTTTTAGATGAAGATGGTTTAATAATGGAAAAAGATAGTTTAGGGCATATCCCTTATAGAGATGTTGATCCTAAGCAAGATAATTTACAAGCTAGAAGAAATTATAAACAAGCTGATAACATCAATCATTTAGATGGACACTGGGAATCAAACATCTATTACGGAGAGATGACTGAAGCTCCTAATTTAGATAAAGAAGAACCTGCAAAAAGTATGTACCAATTTGGTGCAACAACTTTAGTAAATGATAAAGCTAGAGTTTACAAAGGTGCTTCATGGAAAGATAGAGCTTATTGGGCAGTTCCTGGGACTAGAAGATATTTAACTGAGGATCAATCTACTCCTTTTATTGGGTTTAGATGTGCAATGACTAGAGTTGGTAGTCCAGTAGGATTAGGATATTAACAATTGACAATTAATTATATTTTAAAAAGCTCGAACAAGTTGTTCGAGCTTTTTTTATGTTTACAATTATGGAAATTAAAGACATACATTCACTATTTATTAATAGCTCAGGCATAAGTACAGACACTCGAAAAATTGAAACAAATTGCATTTTTTTTGCATTGAAAGGAGAAAATTTCAACGGTAATAAATTTGCAAAAGAAGCAATTAATCAAGGTGCATGCTACTCAATAATTGATGAGAAAGAAAGTTATTTAAATGAAAAAACTATTTTAGTTGACAATGTATTATTAACCCTGCAAAAACTAGCCAATTACCATAGAAAACAATTCAACATACCCTTTATAGGTATTACGGGTACTAATGGAAAAACAACTAGTAAAGAATTAATCAACTCTGTTTTAAGTCAGCATTTCAAAACTCATTATACCCAAGGAAATTTGAACAATCATATTGGGGTCCCTTTAACAATATTATCTATAAATGAAGATTGTGAGATCGCTATCATAGAAATGGGAGCAAATCATATAGGGGAAATTAAAGAACTATGCGAAATAGCAACTCCTAATTATGGAATAATTACCAATATTGGAACTGCTCATATCGAAGGGTTTGGGAGTAAAGAAGGCGTTATAAAAACTAAAAATGAAATGTACAATTTCATTGCAGGTAATGATGGATTAATTTTCACTAACAATGATGATAAACTACTAATAGAACTTTCTGCAAAATTTCAAAAATATACATATGGTAAATCCAATTCAGATTGTACTGCGTTACTTTTATCTGAAACACCAAACATTAAATTAAAATGGAACAATAAAGAAATAAATTCAACTCTATATGGTGGATATAATTTTTATAATATTCTATTAGCAATCTGTGTAGGACAGTACTTTAAAATTCCTGAAGAAAAAATTGTAAATGGCATTGAAACTTACGTATCATCTAACAACAGATCACAATTAATAGTAAGTAATGGATACCAAATTTATTTAGATGCCTATAATGCAAACCCATCAAGTATGAATGTTGCTATAGACAGTTTTGCTTCTAACTCCCAAGAAAACAAAGTAATGATATTAGGGGATATGCTTGAACTAGGTGATATTAGTGTAGTTGAACATCAGAATATTATTAATAAAGCTCAAGATCTAAATGTTAAAGCAATATTTATAGGTAAAGAATTTAGCAGAGCAGTAAATAAATACAACTTTAATTATTTTCAAAATAGTGATGAACTAATCAGTTACTTAAAAGAAAATAAACTCCCCTACTCTTCTATCTTAATAAAAGGCTCGCGAGGGATTAGATTAGAAAAAGTTGCTGAATATTTACAGCAATAAAAAAAAGAGCAATAAAAATTGCTCCTTTTCATTTATAAAAATTAATTAAAACTAATCTCTCAATACTGCTCTAGAAATTACAATCTTCTGTATTTCACTAGTACCTTCATATATCTGAGTAATTTTTGCATCACGCATTAAACGCTCTACATGATATTCTTTTACAAATCCATATCCCCCATGAACCTGAACAGCCTCTACTGTAACATCCATAGCCACCTTAGATGCAAAAACTTTTGCCATTGCACCTTCTTTATCAAAATTTTGCTTTTGATCTTTTAACCATGCTGCTTTTAAACATAACAATCTAGCTGCCTCAATTTCTGTAGCCATATCTGCTAACTTAAAAGCAATAGCCTGATGCTGCGAAATAGGCTTACCAAAAGCTTGTCTTTCTTTAGAATAAGCTAAAGCTAACTCATAAGCTCCAGAAGCTATACCTAATGCTTGTGAGGCAATACCTATTCTCCCTCCAGATAAAATTTGCATTGCAAATTTAAACCCGAAACCATCCTCTCCTATTCTATTTTCTTTAGGAACTTTTACATCATTAAACAATAATGTATGTGTATCACTTGCTCTAATTCCTAACTTATTTTCTTTTGCTCCAACAACAAACCCTTCCATTGATTGCTCAACAATAAAAGCATTAATTCCTCTATGCCCTTTTTCTACATCAGTTTGAGCTATTACAATATAATAAGAAGCTGAACCACCATTAGTAATCCAATTTTTTGTTCCATTTAGTAAATAATGATCTCCTTTATCTTCTGCTGTTGTTCTTTGAGAAGTTGCATCCGAACCAGCTTCTGGCTCTGACAAACAAAATGCTCCAATTTTTTCACCAGTAGCACAAGGAACCAAATATTTTTGTTTTTGCTCTTCAGAACCATACTTCTCAATTCCCCAACAATAAAGTGAATTATTAACAGACATAACAACTGAACAAGAAGCATCAACTTTACTAATTTCTTCCATTGCTAAAACATAAGAAACAGTATCCATTCCTCCTCCTCCATATTTCGGATCAACCATCATTCCCATAAAACCTAACTCTCCTAATTGTTTAATTTCATCTTTAGGAAAACGTTGTTCTTCATCACGCTCAATTACACCTGGTTTTAATACATTTTGAGCAAAATCTCTAGCGGCATCTCTAACTGCCAAATGTTCTTCTGATAATTCTATATTCATCGTATAATTATTTATAAATTTGAAAGGATAACAAAAGTAACTTTTTAATCTGATTTTTCAAACCTATGAAAAGCTATAATGTAATTGGAATTATGTCGGGAACATCTTTAGACGGATTAGATATTTGTTATGCTAATTTTCAGCTTAAATCTGATTGGAATTTCACAATAAAAAAAGCCCATACAATCCAATTACCAAAAGAGGTAAAATCCAGATTAAAAGAATCTACTACTCTTTCAGGTTTAGAATTAAGTTTTTTAAATAACCATCTTGGAAATTTTATTGGTCAATCCATCAACCAGTTTATTACTGAATATAAAATTGACACAAATGAAATAGATTTCATTTCATCCCATGGACATACTATTTTTCATCAACCCGAAAAGCAACTTACACTGCAAATTGGTAATGGAGCAAACATATCCGCTTTAACAAAATTGCCTGTAGTTTGTGATTTTAGAACTACAGATTTAGCTTTAATTGGCAATGGCGCACCATTAGTACCAATTGGCGACCAACTTTTATTTCCAGAATATAATTACTGTATCAATTTAGGAGGAATTTCTAACATATCCTTTCAATCAGCAAATAACAGGTTAGCCTTTGATATTTGCCCTGTAAATATGGTTTTAAACCATTTAGCAAATCAATTAAACTTAGATTATGATAAGAATGGCGAAATTGCTAGATCAGGACAAATTAATCTAGATCTTCACAAACAACTCAATCAATTAGAATATTACAAAACTCCAGCTCCAAAATCATTAGGTTATGAATGGGTAGAACACAACATATTTACATTATTAGAAAAAAGCAATCTATCAAATAAGGATTTATTAAGAACATTTGTTGAGCATATTGCTTTTCAAATAAGTAAAAACCTATCTAGTAAAGGAAAGGCTATTTTTACAGGTGGAGGAACCCACAACGCTTTCTTAATGGAAAGAATACAAGCATTATCTAAAGTTGAAATAATTACTCCTCATGAAGATATTATAGACTACAAAGAAGCTTTAATTTTTGCGTTTTTAGGGATTCTTAGATGGAAAAATGAAATAAATGTTTTAAATAGCGTTACTGGTGCAAGCAGCAATAATATTGGAGGATGTATTTACAATCCCTTTCCAATTTCATAAAGTTTTAATTATATTTGACATTCATTGAAAAAAATCAAACTTATTATGTCTAAAATAAAATCATTAATAATTCTAGTACTGTCTTTTTTAATGCCTCTTGCAACTTTTGCAGAAAATTTAGCAGAACCTGCTTTAACAATTGATCAAAAGATAGATGCCTTTTTTAGACCTATAGCTGATTTTATTGGAGGGATAATCTTTTACACTGTATCTTTTGGAGAATATACTGTACCAATAGTACTAATAGTACTGATTGGTGGTGCAATATTCTTTACCTTATATTTTAAATTTGCCAATTTTACATTAATAAAAACAGCTGTAAAAATTGTTAAAGGTGATTATGATAAAATCGATCACCACAGTGCTGATCCTGCTGAGGGGGACCCAACTCCTGGTGGAGATATTTTTGAAACTATTGGCGTTGAAAATGCAGAAGGAGAAGTAACTCATTTTCAAGCATTAACTGCAGCTCTTTCAGCAACTGTTGGACTAGGAAATATTGCTGGTGTTGCTGTTGCAATATCTATAGGTGGCCCAGGAGCTACATTTTGGATGATTCTTGCTGGCTTTTTAGGAATGGCTTCTAAATTTACAGAATGTACTTTAGGAGTAAAGTACAGAGAGGTTACTGAAGATGGAACTGTTCATGGAGGCCCTATGTACTACTTATCAAAAGGTCTTAAAGAAAGAGGTATGGGTGGAATCGGAAAAGTACTAGCTATTTTCTTTGCAATAATGTGTGTTGGAGGTTCATTTGGTGGCGGAAACATGTTCCAAGCAAATCAAGCTGCAGCTCAACTTGTTGGAAAACTTGGCTTAGAAGGCGGTGCTTCTGGTTTAATTATCGGAATAATTATGGCAGTTATTGTTGGAGTTGTTATTATCGGAGGAATTAAAAGAATTGGTTCTGTCACAGAAAAAGTTGTTCCTTTTATGGCTGTAATTTATGTTGCGGCAGCACTTATTATTATTGGGATGAATATCACTGCTGTTCCCACTGCATTTGGATTAATATTCGATGGCGCTTTTAATTCTAGCGCTGCACTTGGCGGAGTTGTCGGTGTATTAATCGTAGGGTTTCAAAGAGCCGCATTTTCAAACGAGGCAGGGGTTGGTTCTGCAGCCATTGCTCACTCAGCTGTAAAAACAAAATATGCTGCTAGTGAAGGTATTGTAGCTCTTCTAGAACCGTTAATTGATACTGTAATTATCTGTACAATGACAGCATTAGTATTAGTTATTACAAATATTGAAGGTGGATTTATTAACTACGGAAGTTCTGATGTTGGTGGTATTGAATTAACGGCTACTGCTTTTGATTCAGCAATCCCACACTTTTCATGGATACTAGTTATCGCAGCCGTTTTATTTGCTATTTCCACTATGCTTTCATGGTCATACTATGGGCTTCAGGCATGGAAATTTCTATTTGGCAAAGGAAAGGTTATGGACACAACCTATAAAATAATCTTTTTAATTTTTGTTGTTATAGGTGCTTCTATCAGCTTAGGTGCAGTAATAGATTTCTCAGACGCAATGATTTTCGCAATGGTGTTCCCAAACATTATTGGATTAATATTACTTTCTCCTAAAGTTAGAGATGAGCTTAAATTATATAAGGACAAAATTAAATCTGTAGCTAAGTAAAAATTTTTCAATGAGTATTAAAGACTACTTTGCATTTACTCGTGGAGAGAAAAGAGGCGCTGTAGTTTTACTTTTATTAATTACTTTATTAATAGTTGCTCAATTTTTTACAAATACTTTTACTTCAACCAAACAAACTGACTTCTCAGAATTTGAGGAAGAAATTAATGCTTTTGAAAAACTCTTAAAAGAAAAAGATAATTTCGGGAACAAAAGTCTATCAATTGAATTATTTGAATTCAACCCCAATTTCATTTCCAATAATGAATGGAAACGACTTGGGTTTAAAGACTGGCAAATCAAAACCATAAACAAATACAAATCAAAAGGCGGTAATTGGAAAACAAAAAGTGATGTTGCTAAAATATATGGATTAGACAACTCTCATTTTGAACAACTCAAACCTTATATACTTTTACCAGATGTTTTAGAATACAAATCCTCTAAACATTCAAAAGAAGAGAGTCCAGCCATAACTCTGTTTGAATTTAACCCCAACATCATCTCGAAATCTGAATGGAAAAAATTAGGTTTTAAAGATTGGCAAATCAAAACTATTTTTAACTACAAAGCTAAAGGTGGTAGTTGGAAAATCAAGAGTGATGTTTCAAAAATTTATGGATTATCACCTAATCATTATAAAAAACTAATTCCCTATATTCTGCTTCCTGTTGAAAAAGAAAAACAAACTAAAAAAGCTCAAAAAGATTACAGTAAAAAAGTTGATATAAATACTGCTGACGCAAAAGAATTAACTAATTTAAAAGGTATTTATTCTGAAAAATATGCTGCTATTATTATAAAACACAGAGATAAACTAGGGGGATTTTCATCAAAAGAGCAGCTAAAGGATGTTTGGAACATGAGTATAGAAACTTATAATGGATTTATCAATCAAGTAATAATTGGTAAATATGAACCAATAAAAATTAACATTAATACCTCTTCAGCTTCACAATTACAATCTCACCCATACATTGATTGGAAAACAGCAAACGCTATCACCAAATACCGTAAAGCAAATGGAAAATATAAATCTGTTGATGATGTTAAAAAAATTCACTTGATAAGCAGCGAGGTTTATCGTAAAATTGCACCCTACTTAAAAATCAAATAAATGTTAGTTGATACTATAAAAAAAGTAATTCGAGATGTTCCTGATTTTCCGAAACCAGGAATAGTTTTTAAAGACATCACCCCTATCCTACTTGATCCAGAATTAACAAGAAATGTTGTAGGTGAATTAAAGAAACAAGTTGAATCTTTAAATCTAGATGCTATAGTTGGAATTGAAAGTAGAGGGTTTTGGTTTGGAATTATGTTAGCCAATCAACTAAACATTCCTTTTATACCTATCCGAAAAAAAGGTAAATTACCCTACAAAACTGTTTCTTACAGTTATGATTTGGAATATGGCTCAGCTGAAATTGAAATGCACGAAGACGCTATTAAAAAAGGGTGGAATGTTTTAATACATGATGATTTACTAGCAACAGGCGGCACAGCTCAAGCTTCTGCCGAATTAATTAAAATGCAAGGAGGAACTGTTGCAGGTTTTAACTTTATGGTTGAATTAGATTTTTTGAAAGGCAGTGATATCCTTTCAAAATATTCTCAAAATATTAGTAGTTTAGTACACTTTTAAAAATTAAGGATATGGAATTTGGACACACAGAAAATCAGGAAATGATAGCTCAAATGGTTAGAGATTTTGCTGAGAAGGAAATCAAACCTAACAGATATCAATGGGATAAAGATGAACATTTCCCAATTGATGTGATGAAAAAGATGGGAGAACTAGGATTGTTAGGAATATACATTCCTGAAGAATATGGTGGATCTGGATTTGGATATCATGAATACGTAACTGCTCTTATAGAATTAGGAAAAGTTTGTGGAGGAGTTGGTTTAAGTGTTGCTGCACACAATTCTTTGTGCACCGGACACATTTATTATCACGGAAGTGAAGAGCAAAAGAAAAAATATTTACCAAAATTAGCTAGTGGTGAATGGATTGGTGCTTGGGGATTAACTGAAGCAAACACAGGTTCTGATGCTATGCGTATGAAAGCTACTGCTGTAAAAGAAGGAAATGAGTGGGTTCTTAACGGAACAAAAAACTGGATTACTCATGGTTTAAGTGGAGATGTTGCTGTTGTTTTAATAAGAACCGGAGAATTATTAGATAGTAAAGGTATTACTGCATTTATTATTGAAAAAGGTACCCCTGGATTTTCTGCAGTAAAAATCATTGACAAATTAGGTGTTAGAGCTAGTGAAACTGCTGAGCTAATTTTTGACAATGTTAGAATTCCTGAAGAGAATGTAATCGGAGAAGTTGGAATGGGATTCGTACAAGCCATGCAAATACTAGATGGTGGAAGAATTTCAATTGCGGCATTAAGCTGTGGAGTTGCAAGAGGCGCTTATGAAGCTTCTCTACAATATGCTAAAGAAAGAGAGCAATTTGGTAAGCCAATATCACAATTTCAAGCTATTGCTTTTAAATTAGCAGATATGGCTACAGAAGTTGAAGCTGCAGAATTACTAACCTATCAAGCTGCAGATTTAAAAAACAAAAAACTACCTATGACTAGACAAGGAGCTTTCGCAAAGTATTATGCTAGTGAAGTTTCTGTTAAATGTGGTAATGAGGCAGTACAAATAATGGGTGGTTATGGTTACACAAAAGAATATCCAGCTGAAAAATATTTAAGAGATTCTAAACTAATGACTATTGGTGAAGGAACATCTGAAATACAAAAAGTTGTAATATCAAGAGAAATTTTAAAGTAATTATTTGTAGGTATTATTTTATTACCTACATTTGCAGCCCTTAAATAAAATTTAAATACAGGACAAGATGATTATTATTCCGATTAAAGAAGGAGAGAACATAGAGAGAGCTCTTAAAAGATACAAGAAAAAGTTTGAAAGAACTGGTGCTTTAAAAGAGTTAAGAAACAGAAAACAATATGACAAGCCGTCTGTTGTAAAGAGAGCTGAAAAAATTAAAGCTATCTATGTTGAGCAATTAAGAAAAGCAGAAGAATAAGAAACCTATTCTTTTTAAAATACTACAAAGTAGTTTATCTTTATAACTTTTTTAGAGTTATTACGTTTTAAAGATAAACTACTTTTTTTATGCCTCATATTTCTGATTTTTGCGATTACCTCCAGCATCAAAAGAGATATTCACTGCATACCGTTACTGCTTACCAAAAAGATTTAGAGCAATTCCAACAATTTCTTCTTTTAGAATTCGAAACAGAATCATTCAAGGATGTTTCAGCCTCATTTATTAGGTCATGGATAGTAAAACTTATTGAAGAAGGTATTTCTCCAAGAACAATCAACAGAAAGATTTCTAGCTTAAAATCTTTTTACAAACACTTATTAAAAAATAAATTAGTTGACAAAAACCCTTTATTAAAAGTAATCACACCAAAAACATCTAAAAGACTCCCTGTATTTGTTGGAGAAAATGAAATCAATAATCTTTTTGAAAACATTAAATATGACGATGACTATGAAGGAAAAAGGGATCAATTGATTTTAGAACTCTTTTATGCTACAGGCACTAGACTTTCCGAATTAATTGAATTAAAATTAGATTCAATCGATTTTAATAACAGTACTATTAAAGTTCTTGGAAAAAGAAACAAAGAAAGATTAATACCTATAGGTAAAAACCTAACCACACTTATAAAGGAATACATTAAAGAAAGAGAAAAACTTACACCTAAAAACAGCTACTTTTTTTTAACAAAAATTGGCAAAAAACTATATCCAAAACTTGTTTACAGTATTGTAAATTCCTACCTTAGTCAAGTAACTACGGTAAGTAAAAAAAGCCCACACGTTCTTAGACATACTTTTGCTACCCATATGCTAAACAACGGAGCGGACTTAAATACTATTAAAGAAATATTAGGTCATGCTAATTTATCTGCTACCCAAGTTTATACACACAACACAATTGAAAAATTAAAAAATATTCATAAACAAGCCCATCCAAAGGCTTAATTAAATTTAGGAGGATAAGAGATGAAAGTAAATTTAAAAATTAGTTCAGTGCACTTTGATGCAGACAGAAAATTAATTGAGTTTATCCAAAATAGAGTTGATAAGCTTGCAAATTATTATGACAAAATAATTGATGGCGAAGTTATTCTTAAGGTTGAAAACTCTCACGACACTGAGAATAAAGTTGCTGAGATTAAGTTATTAGTTCCTGGTAACGATATTTTCGCTAAAAAGCAATGTAAGTCTTTTGAAGAAGCTACTGATAATGCAGTTGAAGCATTAAGAAGACAATTGAAAAAACATAAAGAAAAACTTAAAGGTTAATATTTTTAAAAAATAAATATTTATTTGTTTGTTAAGTATAAAATCTTTTATACATTTGCAGACCTTTTCAAGGAAAGGTCTGTTTTTTTATGCTAAAAAAGCTTACTAAAATAGAAAGAAGCCGATGTAGCTCAGCTGGCTAGAGCAGCTGATTTGTAATCAGCAGGTCGTGGGTTCGAGTCCCTCTATCGGCTCTTAAAAACACTTAAAATGTTAAGTGTTAAATTTTGAAAAAATTGAAACGTTGGGGGAATACTCAAGCGGTCAACGAGGACAGACTGTAAATCTGTTGGCTACGCCTTCGTAGGTTCGAATCCTGCTTCCCCCACAGAAACTTATAAATAAAGACACCTTTATTTAGATGAAATTAAAAGCGAGAGTAGCTCAGTTGATAGAGCGTCAGCCTTCCAAGCTGAGGGTCGCGGGTTTGAGCCCCGTCTCTCGCTCTTTTTTTTCATTAAATAGTATGTCGGGTTAAGCCGATGTAGCTCAGAGGTAGAGCACTTCCTTGGTAAGGAAGAGGTCACGGGTTCAATTCCCGTCATTGGCTCTGAAAAAGATATAGTAATTAAAAAGTAAATAATAAACATAAATAATAAACCAATAAATCATGGCTAAAGAGAATTTTGATCGTTCCAAACCACATTTAAATATCGGAACAATTGGTCACGTTGACCACGGAAAAACGACTTTAACAGCTGCAATTACAACAGTACTAGCAAAGCAAGGTTTTGCTGAGTTAAGAGATTTTGATACTATTGATAATGCTCCTGAAGAAAAAGAAAGAGGTATTACAATTAATACTTCACACGTTGAATATGAAACTGAAAACAGACACTACGCTCACGTAGATTGTCCTGGTCACGCGGATTACGTTAAGAACATGGTAACTGGTGCTGCTCAAATGGATGGTGCTATCTTAGTTGTTGCTGCAACTGATGGTCCAATGCCACAAACAAGAGAGCACATTCTTTTAGGAAGACAAGTTGGTATTCCATCTATCGTTGTATTCATGAATAAAGTGGATATGGTTGATGATGAAGAATTATTAGAATTAGTTGAAATGGAAATTAGAGAGTTATTATCTTTCTATGAGTACGATGGAGATAATGCTCCAGTTATTGCAGGTTCTGCATTAGGTGCATTAAATGGTGAAGAAAAATGGGTTGCTACAGTAACTGAATTAATGGCTGCAGTAGATTCATATATTGAATTACCTCCAAGAGATGTAGATAAAGATTTCTTAATGCCAGTTGAGGATGTATTCTCAATTACAGGTAGAGGAACTGTTGCTACAGGTAGAATTGAAACTGGAGTTGCTAATACAGGTGATGAAGTTGATATTTTAGGAATGGGTGACGAAAACATGAAGTCAACTATTACTGGAGTTGAAATGTTTAGAAAGATATTAGATAGAGGTGAAGCTGGTGATAACGTAGGTATCTTATTAAGAGGTATTGAAAAATCAGATATTAGAAGAGGAATGGTAATTGCTAAGCCTGGTTCTATTACTCCTCACTCTGAGTTTAAAGCAGAGGTTTATGTATTGAAGAAAGAAGAAGGTGGAAGACACACTCCTTTCCATAACAAATACAGACCTCAATTTTACATTAGAACAACAGATGTAACTGGTGAGATCTTCTTAGAAGAAGGAAGAGAAATGGTAATGCCTGGAGATAATGTAACAATAACAGTTAAATTAATCGTTCCAGTTGCAATCAACCAAAACTTAAGATTTGCGATTAGAGAAGGTGGTAGAACTGTTGGTGCAGGTCAGGTTACTCAGATTATAAAATAAAAAACGTAATAGTTTTTATCATAGAAAAGGTATCCGTTTATACGGATACCTTTCTTGACTTTAAAAAAATATAATTACGGGTGTAGCTCAGTTGGTAGAGCACTGGTCTCCAAAACCAGGTGTCGGGAGTTCGAGTCTCTCCTCCCGTGCAAAACAAACTGGAATTAAAGTAAAAACTTTAATAATAAGTAAAGAAAAAACTTATGGCAAAGATTGGAACATATATACAAGAATCAGTTGATGAACTGTTTAATAAAGTTTCTTGGCCTACATGGTCTGAGTTACAAAGTAGTTCGGTTGTAGTTATGGTAGCTTCAATTATTTTTGCTTTAGTCATTTTTGCTATGGATAGTTCTTTTAGTAGAGTAATGAAAATTGTTTACGGTTTATTTGAATAAGATTTATGGCTGAGAGCACAAAAAAATGGTATGTCGTTAGAGCGATAAGCGGTAAAGAAAATAAAATAAAAAGCTACATAGAGAGCGAAATTGAAAGAAACAATCTTTCTAGCTATGTATCTCAAATTTTAATTCCTACCGAAAAAGTTTATCAAATTCGTAACGGAAAAAAAATTAGTAAAGAAAGAAGTTTCTTTCCTGGTTATATTTTAGTTGAAGCAGATTTATCTGGAGAAGTTCCTCACGTGATTAGAGGAGTAAACGGAGTAATTGGCTTTTTAGGAGCTGAAAAAAGAGGTAATCCTCTTCCTATAAGAATGGCGGAAGTTAACCGAATTTTAGGTAAAGTTGATGAATTAGCAGAAACAGAAGAGGAAATGACTATTCCTTATGTTATTGGAGAAAGCATCAAGGTTACAGATGGTCCATTTAATGGATTTACTGGTACTATTGAAAATATAAATGAAGAAAAGAAAAAGTTAGAAGTAATGGTGAAAATTTTCGGAAGAAAACAACCATTAGAGCTAAGTTTTTTACAGGTAGAAAAAGAAAGTTAATAAAATGTAATTAATCGTAGATTCTCAATATATATAATGCTTCCAATTGAGATGATACAACACTAAATAGTAATAAAAATGGCTAAAGAAGTAAGCGGATTAATTAAATTACAGATTAGAGGAGGAGCTGCAAACCCATCTCCACCAGTAGGACCTGCATTAGGTGCTAAGGGTGTGAATATTATGGAGTTTTGTAAGCAATTTAACGGAAGAACTCAAGATAAAGCAGGTAAAGTATTACCAGTTGTTATTACAGTTTACTCTGATAAATCTTTTGATTTTGTAATTAAAACTCCTCCTGCTGCCGTACAACTATTAGAAGCAGCCAAATTGAAAGGTGGTTCTCCGGAATCAAACCGTCAAAAGGTAGGTTCTGTAACGTGGGATCAAGTAAAAACAATTGCTGAGGACAAAATGCCCGATTTAAATTGTTTTAAAATTGAATCTGCAATGCAAATGGTTGCTGGTACAGCGAGAAGTATGGGAATTAACGTGAAAGGAACGTTCCCAGCAGAAGTTTAATAATTAAATAAAATTAATAATGGCTAGGTTAACAAAAAATATGAAAGAAGCTTTATCAAAGTTTGATGTTGAAAAACAGTACAACTTAGATGAAGCAGCTAAAATTGTTAAGGACATTACAAGTACAAAATTTGACGCATCTATTGATTTAGCAGTTCGTTTAGGAGTTGATCCTAGAAAAGCTAACCAAATGGTTAGAGGAACTGTTGCCTTACCAAACGGTGTAGGTAAAGATGTTAAAGTATTAGTACTTTGTACTCCTGACAAAGAAGCCGAAGCAAAAGAAGCCGGAGCCGATCATGTAGGTCTAGATGAATTTATCGATAAGATAAAAGAAGGATGGACAGACATTGACGTTATTATAACTATGCCAAGTGTTATGGGTAAAGTTGGTGCTTTAGGTCGAGTTTTAGGACCAAGAGGATTAATGCCTAACCCAAAATCAGGTACAGTTACAATGGATATCGGTAAAGCTGTAACGGAAATTAAAGCAGGTAAAATTGATTTTAAAGTAGACAAATTTGGAATTATTCATACTACCGTAGGTAGAGCATCTTTCGGAGCTGATAAATTAGCTGAAAATGCAAATGAATTAATCCAAACTATTATGAAATTAAAACCTACTTCAGCTAAAGGTACTTACATGAAAAGCATATGCTTATCAAGTACTATGAGTCCGGGAGTTAAAGTTGAACCAAAATCAATTGCGGTTTAACCAATTTTCTAATATAACCATAAAGTTATGACAAGAGAAGAAAAAAATCAGTTTATCGATGGCTTAACCACTAGGTTAAACGAAGCTAATGTATTTTACTTAGCAGATATCGCTGGTTTAGATGCTGAAGGCTCTTCAAAGCTTAGAAGAACTTGTTTCAATGGTGACATCAAATTAGAAGTTGTAAAAAATACCTTATTAAAAAAGGCAATGGAAAAAGCCGAAGGTAATTACGATGAATTATATGATACACTAAAAGGGAATACTTCAATTATGTTTGCAACAGCAGGTAATGCTCCAGCAAAAGTGATTAAAGATTTTCGTAAGAAAAGTGACAAGCCTATCTTAAAAGGAGCTTTCATTGAAGAAGCAATCTATATTGGAGATGAGAACTTAGAATTCTTAACATCTGTTAAGTCTAAAGAAGAACTTATCGGAGATATTATTGCTTTATTACAATCTCCTGCCAAAAATGTTGTTTCTGCTTTACAATCAAGCGGTGGCAAATTAGCAGGTATTGTTAAAACACTTTCAGATCGTCCTGAATAAAAATTAGACGTAATTAATAGTATAATAAAAATTAAATTTTAAAATTAAAATAAAATGGCAGATTTAAAAAAGCTTGCAGACGAGTTAGTAAACTTAACTGTAAAAGATGTAAACGAATTAGCTGAAATATTGAAAGAAGAACATGGTATAGAGCCTGCTGCTGCTGCAGTAGCTGTTGCTGGACCTGCTGCAGGTGGTGGAGACGCTGCTGGTGGAGAGGAAAAATCAGAATTCGATGTAATATTAAAAGCAGCTGGTGGTTCAAAATTAGCAGTTGTAAAATTAGTTAAGGAATTAACTGGTTTAGGATTAAAAGAAGCTAAAGAATTAGTTGATGGTGCACCAAAACCTTTAAAAGAAGGTGTTGCTAAAGACGAAGCAGAAGCTTTAAAAACACAATTAGAAGAAGCAGGAGCTGAAGTAGAAGTTAAATAACTTCCACCTTCTAAAACATTCGGTTTAGATTCTTAATCGTGCTTCAAAACACGAAAAAGAGTCTAAACCATTTTGTGCTTATACACTCCATGTAAATAGAAAACTGAGGCCCAAGTATCCTTGAGGCTGATTTGCAAAGGGTTATAGTATATTTTATAAAAGTTAATACTTCTAATTTAATTAGAAGTAAATAAATTTAATAATAACTAAACTCATTTATACTAATGAACAAACCGTTAGTTAAAAAACAAAAAGCTGAAAGAATATCTTTCGCTTCAACTAAAAATCAGTTAGCATATCCTGATTTTTTAGATATCCAATTAAAATCTTTTCAAGAATTTTTTCAATTAGAAACTACTCCAGAAAACCGTGAAGAAGAAGGTTTATTTAGTGTTTTCAGTGAAAACTTTCCAATTACAGATGCTCGTAACCAATTCGTTTTAGAATTTCAAGATTACTTTGTTGATCCACCAAGATATTCTATAGATGAGTGTATTGATAGAGGATTAACTTACAGTGTGCCTTTAAAAGCAAAGTTAAAACTATACTGTACAGATCCTGAGCATGAAGATTTTGAAACAATTGTTCAAGATGTTTATTTAGGTACAATTCCATATATGACTAAAAAAGGTACATTCGTTATTAACGGTGCCGAAAGAGTTATTGTATCTCAGTTACACCGATCTCCTGGTGTATTCTTTGGACAAAGTTTCCACGCTAACGGAACTAAATTATATTCTGCAAGAGTAATTCCTTTTAAAGGTTCTTGGATAGAATTTGCAACAGACATTAACAGTGTAATGTATGCTTATATTGATAGAAAGAAAAAGTTACCTGTAACTACTCTTTTTAGAGCAATAGGCTACGAAACTGATAAAGAAATATTAGAATTATTTGATTTAGCTGACGAAGTAAAAGTTAGTAAATCAGGTCTTAAAAAGATTTTAGGACGAAAATTAGCTGCTCGTGTATTAAAAACATGGGTTGAAGATTTTGTTGATGAAGATACTGGAGAAGTTGTTTCTATTGAAAGAAACGAAGTAATTATTGATCGTGAAACTGTTTTAGAAAAAGAGCATGTTGATCAAATAGTTGAATCTGGTTCAAAAACAATTATCTTACATAAAGAAGATGTAAACTCGGCAGATTTTGCAATTATATACAACACCTTACAAAAAGATCCATCTAACTCAGAAAAAGAAGCGGTTGAACACATCTACCGTCAACTGAGAAATGCAGAGCCGCCAGATGTTGAAACTGCAAGAGGTGTAATTGATAAATTATTTTTCTCTGAAACTCGTTACGATTTAGGAGAAGTTGGTCGTTTTAGAATCAACAAAAAATTAGGATTAGATATTTCTGATGATGTAAGAACATTATCTAGAGAAGATATTATTTCTATTATTAAATACTTAATTGAATTAATTAACTCAAAAACTATTGTTGATGATATTGATCACTTAAGTAATAGACGTGTTAGAACTGTTGGTGAGCAATTATACAATCAATTTGGAGTTGGTCTTTCAAGAATGGCAAGAACTATTCGTGAGAGAATGAACGTTAGAGATAACGAAGTATTTACTCCATCGGATTTGATTAATGCTAAAACATTATCATCAGTTATTAACTCATTCTTCGGAACAAATCAATTATCTCAGTTTATGGACCAAACCAATCCATTATCTGAGATTACTCACAAACGTAGAATGTCTGCATTAGGACCAGGAGGTTTATCAAGAGAGAGAGCAGGATTTGAGGTTAGAGATGTTCACTATACCCACTACGGAAGACTTTGTCCGATTGAAACTCCTGAGGGACCTAATATTGGATTAATATCTTCATTATGTGTATTTGCTAAAGTGAATAAATTAGGATTTATAGAAACTCCTTACCGTCATGTTGATGAAGGAAAGTTAAATCTTAAAAAAGAAGTTATCTATTTAAGTGCTGAGGAAGAAGATGGTAAAATTATCGCTCAAGCAAATGCTCAAGTAGATGAAAAAGGTAATTTCTTAACAGAAAAAGTAAAATCTAGATTAGAAGGTGAATTTCCTATTGCTGAACCCACAGAATTAGCTTTAATGGATGTTGCTCCGAATCAGATTGCTTCTATTGCTGCATCATTAATTCCTTTCTTAGAAAATGATGATGCCAACAGAGCCTTGATGGGATCTAACATGATGCGTCAAGCAGTTCCATTATTAAATGCTGAATCTCCAATTGTAGGAACAGGGCTTGAAGCTCGTGTTGCTGAAGATTCAAGAGTATTAATTAATGCTGAAGCTGATGGTGTTGTTGATTATGTAGATTCTAAGACAATCACTATTAAATATAACAGAACAAAAGACGAGCAATTAGTTAGTTTTAATGGAGATGCAAAATCTTATAACTTAGCTAATTTCCAAAAAACTAACCAGAACACTTGTGTTAACCTATCTCCTATTGTAGAAAAAGGACAGAAAGTAACTAAAGGTCAAGTTTTATGTGAAGGCTACGCTACTCAAAATGGTGAACTTGCATTAGGAAGAAACCTTAAAGTAGCATTTATGCCATGGAAAGGATATAACTTTGAGGATGCGATTGTAATTTCTGAAAAAGTAGTTAAAGATGATATCTTTACTTCTATTCATATTGAAGAATTTTCTTTAGAAGTTAGAGATACTAAAAGAGGTTTAGAAGAATTAACAGCCGATATTCCTAACGTTAGTGAAGATGCTACTAGAGATTTAGATGAAAACGGAATTATTAGAATTGGTGCAGAAGTTAGTGAAGGTGACATCTTAATTGGTAAAATTACTCCTAAAGGAGAGACTGATCCAACTCCAGAAGAAAAACTTTTAAGAGCTATCTTCGGTGATAAAGCAGGTGATGTTAAAGACGCTTCATTAAAAGTGAGACCTTCTGTAAAAGGTGTTGTTGTTAATAAAAAATTATTCCAACGAGCTATTAAAGATAAAAATTCAAGATCTGAAGAAAAAACTTTAATTGCACAGTTTGATGAAGAGTACAATAAAGAAATAGCTGGATTAAAGAAAGTCCTAATCGAGAAGCTATATGCTGTTGTTGGTGGTAAAACTTCACAAGGTGTAGTAAACTATTACAACGAAGAAATAATTTCTAAAGGAACTAAGTTTAGCATTAAAGTATTAGAGAAAATAGATGATTACATTTTTATCGACTCTAAAAACTGGACTACTTCTAAAGAATTAAATACACAAATTGGTCAAATCTTAAATAACTTTAGCATTAAGGCTAATGAAATTTTAGGAGAATTCAAAAGAAAGAAATATGCTCTTTCAGTTGGAGATGAGTTACCACAAGGTATCGTTAAACTAGCAAAAGTTTATTTAGCTAAAAAACGTAAGCTTAAGGTTGGTGATAAGATGGCTGGTCGTCACGGAAACAAAGGTATTGTTGCAAATATCGTTCGTGAAGAAGATATGCCATACTTAGAAGACGGAACTCCAGTTGATATTGTATTAAATCCACTTGGTGTACCATCAAGAATGAACCTTGGACAAGTATATGAAACTGTTTTAGGTTGGGCAGGGCAAAAATTAGATAAGAAATTTGCTACTCCAATTTTCGATGGTGCTTCAGTTGAAGAAATTAATGATTATTGTATTAAAGCAGGAGTACCTCAGTATGGTAAAACTTACCTATACGATGGTGGAACAGGCGAAAAATTTGATCAACCAGCAACTGTTGGTGTAATCTACATGTTGAAATTAGGTCACATGGTAGATGATAAGATGCACGCACGTTCTATCGGACCGTACTCATTAATTACACAACAGCCATTAGGTGGTAAAGCACAATTTGGTGGTCAAAGATTTGGAGAAATGGAAGTTTGGGCATTAGAAGCATTTGGTGCTGCTAACATCCTACAAGAAATCTTAACTATTAAGTCTGATGACGTTAAAGGTAGAGCGAAAGCTTATGAAGCAATTGTTAAAGGTGAACCGATGCCAACTCCTGGTATTCCAGAATCATTTAATGTATTGTTACACGAGCTAAGAGGTTTATCTCTTAACATTACAATGGACTAATTAATTTAATTTGAACTTACAAATAACTCAACAATATGGCTTTTAAGCGAGATAATAACCAACAGACAAGTGATTTTTCTAGAATCACGATCAGTTTGTCTTCTCCTGAAATGATTTTAGAAAGATCAAGTGGAGAAGTTTTAAAACCTGAGACCATTAACTATAGAACATATAAACCTGAAAGAGATGGTTTATTTTGTGAAAGAATTTTTGGGCCGGTTAAAGACTGGGAATGTCACTGTGGTAAATATAAAAGAATTAGATACAAAGGAATTATATGTGATAGATGTGGTGTTGAAGTAACAGAGAAGAAAGTAAGAAGAGAGAGAATGGGACACATTTCATTGGTTGTTCCTGTAGCGCACATTTGGTACTTTAAATCATTACCTAATAAAATTGGTTACCTTTTAGGATTACCAACTAAAAAATTAGATGCAATTATTTATTACGAAAGATATGTAGTAATTAATGCAGCTGGTGCAGTTAATGCAGAAGGTGAACCTGTAGAATATTTAGACTTCTTAACTGAAGAAGAATATTTAGATATTTTAGATGCAATGCCAAAAGAAAGTCAGTATTTAGATGATACTGATCCAAATAAATTTTTGGCAAAAATGGGTGCTGAAGCACTTTATGACTTACTGCAAAGGTTAGATTTAGATACATTATCTTATGATTTAAGACACAAAGCAAATACAGAAACATCTCAACAACGTAAAAATGAAGCATTAAAAAGACTTCAAGTTGTTGAATCTTTCCGTTCTGCAAATAAACGTATCGAAAACAAACCAGAATGGATGGTAATTAAAGTAGTTCCGGTTATTCCACCAGAATTAAGACCTTTAGTACCATTAGATGGTGGTAGATTTGCTACTTCTGATTTAAATGATTTATACAGAAGAGTAATTATCAGAAACAATCGTTTAAAACGATTAATGGAAATTAAAGCTCCAGATGTAATTTTACGTAACGAAAAACGTATGTTGCAAGAATCTGTTGATGCATTGTTTGATAACTCTAGAAAATCTAGTGCTGTTAAAACTGATGCAAACAGAGCTTTAAAATCTCTTTCTGATAGTTTAAAAGGTAAATCTGGTAGATTCCGTCAAAACTTATTAGGAAAACGTGTTGATTATTCTGCTCGTTCGGTTATTGTTGTAGGTCCAGACCTTAAACTACACGAATGTGGTATTCCTAAAGATATGGCAGCAGAATTATATAAGCCTTTCATTATTCGTAAGTTAATTGAAAGAGGTATAATTAAAACTGTAAAATCTGCTAAAAAAATAGTTGATAAAAAAGACCCTATTGTATGGGATATATTAGAAAACGTATTGAAAGGACACCCAGTATTATTGAACAGGGCTCCTACTCTTCACAGATTAGGTATTCAAGCTTTTCAACCAAAATTAATTGAAGGAAAAGCAATACGTTTACATCCATTAGTTTGTACTGCATTTAATGCGGATTTTGATGGTGATCAAATGGCTGTTCACTTACCATTGAGTAACGCAGCAATTTTAGAAGCTCAATTATTGATGTTAGCTTCTCATAACATCTTAAATCCTGCAAATGGTACACCAGTTACACTTCCTTCTCAGGATATGGTACTTGGACTTTATTATTTAACAAAAGAAAAAGTAACTGAAGGAGATATCGTTGTTAAAGGTGAAGGAAAAACTTTCTATTCTCCAGAAGAAGTAATTATTGCTAATAATGAAGGTGCATTAGATGTACATGCAAAAATTACTGTAAAAACTAAAGATGTTGAAAACGGTGAAATCGTTGAAAAATTAATTGAAACTACAACAGGTAAGGTTATCTTTAATGAAATGGTACCTGATGAAGTTGGTTTTGTAAACGAACTTTTAACTAAAAAATCTTTAAGAGATATTATTGGTAGAATTTTAAAAATTACTGGTACAAAACGTACTGTAGAATTCTTAGATGATATTAAAGGCTTAGGATATGGAATGGCATTTAGAGGTGGATTATCATTCAACCTTGATGACATTATGATTCCTGAGGAAAAAGTTGGTATGGTAGAAAAAGCTAATGCTGAAGTTGATGAAGTAATGAATAACTATAATATGGGATTCATCACTAACAACGAGCGTTACAACCAAATAATTGATATCTGGACACACACAAATACAAGGTTAACGAATACGTTAATGAACAACCTTAAAAATGACCAACAAGGATTTAACTCTATTTATATGATGTTTGATTCTGGGGCAAGGGGTTCTAAAGAGCAAATTCGTCAGTTATCTGGTATGAGGGGATTAATGGCTAAGCCACAAAAATCTGGTAGTACAGGTCAAGAAATTATTGAAAATCCAATTTTAGCAAACTTTAAAGAAGGTCTTTCAGTACTTGAGTACTTTATTTCTACTCACGGTGCTCGTAAAGGTTTGGCCGATACAGCTCTTAAAACTGCTGATGCGGGTTACTTAACAAGAAGATTAGTTGATGTTGCACAAGATGTTGTAATTACAGATCCAGATTGTGGTACATTAAGAGGATTAATAGCTACTCCACTTAAAAATAATGATGAAATAGTTGAGCCTTTATATGATAGAATATTAGGTAGAACTTCTGTTCATGATATTTATGCAGAGGATGGCGAAACTATATTAGTTGCTGCAGGTGATCATATTACTGAAGAAATTGCAGAAGCAATTGAAGCTACTAATATTGAAGAAGTTGAAATTCGTTCAGTATTAACTTGTGAGCAAAAAAGAGGTGTTTGTGCTAAATGTTACGGACGTAACCTTGCCACTGGAAGAATGGTTCAAAAAGGTGAAGCAGTTGGTGTTATTGCCGCTCAATCTATTGGAGAACCAGGAACTCAATTAACATTAAGAACGTTCCATATTGGTGGTACCGCTTCTAAAATTACTGGAATATCTAGCGTTGAAGCAAAATATGACGGTATTGTTGAGATTGAAGAATTAAGAACAATTGAAAAGAAAAATGATGCAGGTGAAAAGATTGAATTAGTAATCGGTCGTTCTGCTGAAATGAAAATTGTTGATCCAAAAACTAAAGTTGTTTTAACAACTGGAAACATTCCTTATGGTTCTCAAATTTATACTAAGCCTGGTGCTAAAGTTAAAAAAGGAGATAAAATTTGTGATTGGGATCCGTATAATGCTGTTATTTTAACTGAGGTTGATGGTAAAGTTGCTTTTGAAAACTTCGAATTAGGTGTTACTTATAAAGAAGAATCAGACGAGCAAACAGGATTTACTGAAAAAGTAATTTCTGAAATTAAAGACAAGAAAAAGATACCTGTATTGACTGTTGTTGACGGTAAGAAAAATGTTTTAAGAACATATAACTTACCAGTTGGTGCTCACATTATTGTGAATGAAGGTGATAAAGTTACTGGTGGTGACATCTTAGTTAAGATACCTAGAGTAGCTGGTGGTACTGCCGATATTACTGGTGGTTTACCAAGAGTTACTGAGTTATTTGAAGCTCGTAACCCATCTAACCCTGCAGTTGTTTCTGAGATTGACGGTATTGTTTCTTTTGGAAAAATTAAAAGAGGTAACCGTGAGGTAATCGTTGAGTCAAGAAGTGGAGAAGTTAAAAAATACTTAGTTAACTTATCTAAACATATCTTAGTTCAAGAGAACGATTTTGTAAAAGCAGGTAATCCTTTATCAGAAGGGTCAATTACTCCAGCTGATATATTAGCAATTAAAGGGCCTACAATGGTTCAAGAATATATTGTTAATGAAGTACAAGAGGTTTATCGATTACAAGGTGTAAAAATTAATGATAAACACTTTGAAGTAATTGTTCGTCAAATGATGCGTAAAGTATACATCGAAGATCAAGGAGATACTAAATTCTTAGAAAAATCGATTGTTAACAAACGTGACTTCATGGAAGAAAATGATTGGATTTTTGACAAATTAGTTGTTGAAGATGCAGGTGAATCAGAAGATTTAAAACCTGGTCAAATTGTTTCTCCACGTGAATTAAGAGATGAGAATTCTAAATTGAAGCGTATGGATAAGAAAAATGTTACAACTCGTGAAGCTGTACCAGCAACATCTAGTCCAATACTTCAAGGGATTACAAGAGCTTCTTTACAAACTGATAGCTTTATTTCAGCTGCTTCTTTCCAAGAAACAACTAAAGTATTAAATGAAGCTGCAGTTAAAGGTAAAGTTGATGACTTAAAAGGTCTTAAAGAAAATGTAATTGTAGGTAAATTAATTCCTGCAGGTACTGGTCTTAGAGATTATAGAGACATTATTGTAGGATCTAAAGAAGAATACGAACAGTTAGTTGCTGCTAGCAGCGATGAAGCGACAGTTATTGAAGAATAATAATTCAAAAGAGGCTTAAAGAAATTTCTTTAAGCCTCTTTTTTTTACAACAAATTTTATATTATGAGCCAAGAAAACAATGATAATAAATTAAACATTGAATTAAGCGAAGAAGTTGCTGATGGGATTTATTCTAACTTAGCAATTATCAGTCATTCTAATTCTGAGTTTGTTTTAGACTTTATTAAAGTTATGCCTGGTATGCCTAAAGCAAAAGTAAAGTCAAGAATTTTAATGACTCCTGAACATGCTAAAAGATTAGTGAATGCTTTGCAAGACAACATTCAAAAATTTGAAGCTACTAATGGTAAAATTAAAGATCTTGAACCACAAGGAATACCAATGAATTTTGGCGGACCTACTGCTGAAGCCTAATTCATAAACATAATAATAATATTTAAAGGGAAGCTAATTTTTAGTTTCCCTTTTTTAATTATTGAGTATAACTTTCTTAGTCGAGTAATAGCCAAATTGATTTTTAACTGAAATAAAGTACATACCCGAAGGATATTTAGACATGTCAACTCGTAACTGAGTTTCACTAATATATTTATCAAGATACTCTTTCCCTTCTATGCTAAAAATTCTTAATTGATTAATTCCATTAGGTAAATTTGAAATATTCAGATATCCAGAAGTAGGTACAGGATAAATATCAAAGTTATTTTGCTCAGATTTGTATTTATTAATTGATGTTGCAGGTCCTGAAGGAAAATATATATAAGAATGTAGTTCACTGTTTATAGTTTTTGATCCTATTCCTGAAGAATCTGCACAAAAGAATGTTATATCAAAACATAATTGATGGCTTGTATCCACTGCAGCAGTTTCGTAATTATAAATTGTGTCTTGAGTTTGAGATATTGAATCTAAATCTTGAATGACAGTAATTTCAAATTCAAATTGATTTCCTGCGATATGATTCATTTGACTGATAAAAACTGTATCAACATTAAAATCATAATTAATTCCACAATTAGTTATTGCTGATAATAAAATAGTGTCAATCTGATTTGAGGATGGAGAGCCCCAAGTAGAATCATTTATCACAGGATTATCTACAAATATAGTACTACTAGTAAAGTACCTATTACTTCCATATGTTTGTGAGTATATAATATGTGGTCCCGCACACAGAGAGCTAAAGGAACTAGAAGTATCTAAACCACTATTTACTTGTACTGAAGCTGATCCAATAGGTTTATATATAGACCTTAGATAAGGTGCTGATCCAGATGTTCCACTTGTATTATAAGTTACAACTCCATCACAATTTCCAGGAGCAGAAATGGGACTAAGTACTAAAGAATCAGTGAATGGTGCACAGGGTAAAACAGGAGTGTAATGCAAAGAAACAGAAACTTCTCCTAAGGTTTTCCATCCTGGTAATCCAGAAATCGAATATGTATAGTCATTTTCACACAAACCAGTGAATATAGAATCATTAGTCAACCCACCACTACTTGGTGTACTAAAATATCTTTTAAAACCTGATTGAACATTTTTAAAATAAAACTCTATACTCCCATCACAATTACCAGGAGCACTTGGCAATGTAGCTATAACAGTATCTAAATATAATTGAGCCATTGAATCTGGCATAACATACATTACATTTCTCAAATGTTGGCAGTGAACATCAATTAATTCAGTTGAGATAATAGTTCCTTCACAAATATTATTTGCTTTCAATCCAGTACTAGGCTGCCAATGATTATCCCACCATGTTATTACGTATGGACCAGTTGTCCCATAAGGAACAATTTTAATCGAATTATCACAATTATTAATGGTATCTCTTGATGGTACAAGCTTAACATAAGCTTGAGAAAATGAGGAGTAACTCAAAAAAATTAATATAAGAGACGAAATAAACTTAACCATAATAATCTGTTTTATATATACTAAAGATAAGCCTAAATTGAATAATTACACCAATAAATCTAATTTATTAATTCAAAAAAAAATGCTTTTTTGTACCTTTATAAACGCATGTACAAAGGCAACTTAAATATAAAATCTTGGGCTGAAGAAGATAGACCAAGAGAAAAGTTAAGCTTAAAAGGTAAAGGAACTTTGTCTGATGCCGAATTAATTGCAATATTAATTGGCTCAGGTAATAAAGAGGATACTGCGGTAGAACTCTCTAAAAAGATTTTAGCCTCAATCAATAATGATTTAAACCAATTAGGCAAACTAACCATTAATGATTTAATTCAGTTTAATGGTATCGGTGAAGCGAAAGCTATTAGCATTATTGCTGCTCTTGAACTTGGAAGGAGAAGAAAAGAATCTGTTAGCGAGAAAAAGCCAATAATTAACTCTAGCCAAAAAGCTTACGAAAGCATGAGTGCTATTCTAAGCGATTTACCACATGAAGAATTTTGGGCTATTTACCTCAACCGGAGAAATGAACTAATAAAAAAGGTTTTTATTAGTAAAGGCGGTCTAGCAGGAACTGTTGCAGATACCAAAATAATATTTAAACACGCTATAGAATTACTAGCTTCATCGATAATTCTATTTCACAATCACCCATCTGGAAATTTAAAACCGAGTCAAGCAGATATACAACTCACCAAAAAATTAAAAGAAACTGGCAATATAATGGATGTTTTAGTAGTTGACCATATCATTGTTGGAGAAAAAAACTACTTTAGCTTTGCAGATGAGAGCTTATTATAAAGTAACCTAGTGATTTTAATTTACAGCCATAAAATAACAAATCGACAGCGATATATCTTTAAAACCATCTTTACAGATGTTTTATTAACTGATATTGAAATTACTGATGACCAAAAACATTTTGAAAGTTCTGATGGCGTTAAAATTAACTACTCAACCGACAAATTAAACAGTGGTATATTTTTTCAATCCTCTTCCATCCTATTTGAAACAGGAATTAACGACCAAAATATTTCTGTTTTTGAATTTGAGGAAAACAAATGTTTTTTTAGTGTTGGCCGAGACTCTGTTTTCCCATTTGATCCTTTTGCAGCAAGCTTTTATTTAATAAGTAGGTATGAAGAGTATCTTCCTCATATTAAAGATGAGCATGAGCGTTTTGTTGCCTCAAAAAGTTTAGCCTTACAACATAATTTTATTGAAGAGCCACTAGTTAATATTTGGGCTAACCGGATTGCTATAGAAATTAAAAACCATTACCCTAATTTAAAATTTCCTGAAAGAAAATTTCAGTTTATATCTACCCTAGATATTGATAATGCCTATGCATACAAAAACAAAGGCTTTTTAAGAATGGCTGGTGGGCTTCTAAAATCCTTTCCTCAAGGAACATTTAGTGAACGACTAAAGGTTTTCACAAATAAAGAATTGGACCCTTATGATACTTTTGATTATCAAAATGAAATACATAAAGCCCATCAAATAAAACCAATATATTTCTTTCTACTGGGAGATTATGGCGTTAATGATAAAAATATTCCCATTAAGAACAAACAATTTCAATCATTAATCAAATCATTAGCTGATTACCATAGTATTGGTATTCATCCTTCTTACGCTTCAAATCAAAACACTGAAACATTACAAAAAGAAATAATAAGATTACAAGACATTACTCATAGAAACACTACTAAAAGTCGTCAACATTTTTTAAAACTTAACCTACCAAGTACTTATCGTAATTTAATAGATAATGATATTGAAGAAGACTATACCATGGGATATGCAGAAGCAAGTGGTTTTAGAGCTAGTATTTGTAGTCCGTTTTACTTTTATGATTTAGATACTGAAGTTACCACCAAACTTAAAATAGTTCCTTTTTCTATAATGGAAGCTACACTAAAATATTACAATAAATTATCTGCTGAAGATGCTTTGATTAAAATTAAAGAGATTATGCAAAAAGTAAAAGCCGTAAAGGGTACTTTTGTAAGTGTGTGGCATAATGAGTCTCTTTCTAATAAAGATATCTGGGAAGGATGGAAAATGGTTTACGAAGAAATGTTAAAAGAAGCAACAAAAAAATAGCTATGAAAGTCATCAATTTAGGAGCGGAAAACTCAATATTCAATCAATTTATTTCTGAAATAAGAAACGTAGAAGTACAAAACGATAAAATGCGTTTTAGAAGAAACTGCGAACGTATGGGAGAAATTTTTGCCTATGAAATCAGTAAAACTTTTGAATATAGCAAAAAAGAGATAACCACTCCATTAGGTGTTGCTGAAATAAAATTATCTAGCGAAACACCAGTTTTAACAACCATTTTACGAGCTGGACTCCCTTTGCATTTAGGCTTATTGAATTACTTTGACGATGCTGAAAATGCATTTATTTCTGCTTACAGAAAGCACCACAAAGATGGTACTTTTGATATTGAAGCAGAATATTTAGCAAGCCCTAACATTGATGATAAAACAGTCATTCTATCTGACCCTATGTTGGCTTCTGGCGCAAGTATGGTTGTTACTTACAAATCTTTATTACAAAAAGGTAAACCAAAAAAATTACATGTTGTAGTTTTAATTGCTAGTGTTGAAGGTTTAGAATACGTAAAAAGAAAACTTCCTGAAGGAACAACTATATGGGTTGGAGCTATTGATGATGAATTAACTGCTCAATCATACATAGTACCTGGATTAGGAGATGCTGGTGATTTAGCATTTGGATCTAAAGAGTAATAAATGGATTACGCAGCCATTACCGAATTTATTTTAGTTTTTTTATTTGCAGCTACTAAGTTTGCGATGTCTTTAGGCTATATGCTACTACCAAGCGTTAATTATAGCTATTTTGAAATTGTTTTCATTTTAATAACAGGAGGAACTACTGGTGTAATTTTCTTCTACTACACTACTGGTTGGATAAATATTCAAATTAATAAGTTACTACCTAAAAAGAAAGAAAAAAAAGTTTTTACTAAGGGCAACAGACGGTTTGTTAAAATAAAAAACAAGTATGGTTTAATTGGCATATCTATGCTAACCCCTGTTCTATTTTCAATTCCTATTGGTTGTTTTTTAGCTTCTCGTTTTTATGCGGGTAAAAAAACAACCATACCTATCATGCTTATTGGAATTGTATTTTGGGCTTTTGTATTACCTTTAATTAGACTTTCTTATTAATTGGTATATTTATATCTTATGTAAATAACCTATCATAGATGAAAAAACAAACATTATTGCTAGCCACAATTGCTACCTTATTAGTTGCTTGTGGAGGAGAATCTACTGAAAACGCTAACAACGCGAACACTGAAGAAACTATAGAAGAAGTTTTACCAGTTGTATCCGATTACCAATTAAATGCTGAAACAAGTACCGCAGAATGGGAAAGAACTTTAGACCAAAAACCAACCAAACAAAAAGTAAAATTATTTGGTAAAATGGTTGATGTTGATTTAGGAGCCGTTAAATTAAATTCTAACGGAAGTGTTGCTATTAAAGAAGGTGGATTGACTACAACTAATGATGTTTTAACTAAAGTTACTGTAGTTTTTGATATGGCATCCTTTAAGTTTACTAAAGAAAAAGGAAGTGGTTTATTCGATGTAACCCAACACCCAAACTCTACTATGGTACTAACCAATATTGTCGATTCTACTGCCAATGGTAATTTAACCATACAAGGTGCTAGTAATGATATGAATGTACAAATTGCTACTACTAAAACAGAAAACAGCTATACCTTAACTGGTTCTTTTGTAGTAAATACTTTAGACTTTCCTTTACGAGAAAAAGTAAAAGAAAAAGACATAAATAAAGATGAGATTAAAGTAACTTTTGAATTAGTTTACGGAAAGTAATTTCTATTTAAAAGTATATCTCACACCGAAAAAGCCTCTTACACCTTGGTTGGCAGCATACACGTAAGTAGGGTCAAAAGTAAACCCTTGAGGGTTTTTTACTGGGTCGTTTACATTTTTATCAAAAGGATCATTAGCTCTTAAAATAGAATAAACAGGAGGAGTAAAATCTAGTAAATTTTTTATTCCTCCATATATTTCCCAACCCTTTTTAAAGGTTTTTGTTATTTGTATATTTTGGATGCTGTACCAATTAGAATATTTAGGTCTGGTATCATTTTCTACCAATGGTAATTTCATTGGCCCGTATAAATTACCACTATAATCTATTTTTATTTTTGGTTTGCTAAAAGTATAACTCACACTATAGGTTCCAGAAATATTTTCAGTTAGTAATTGATCTTCTCTAATTAATTTTCCTAATTCGTTTCTATCCATTTGATAAACATCCATAAATGTACCTCCAACTTTAATATTTAAGGGAACAGAAAAGTTTACATTCAAATCAAAACTTACACCTCTAGAAACTGCATAGCCATCTATATTTTCATAAATAATTTGCTGTGGGTTAGTTTCGTAATCGGGTACAATTTTATTGGTAAAATGCGTATAAAAAGCAGTTACATCAAAATTGATAAACCCAAACTTGGTATTAATAAACTTTTGGTAATTCAAGTTAGCATTGTAAGAAGTTTCTGGGTTTAAGGTTCCTTTAATAATTACATCTCTTGCACCCGTTGTGGCTGCATGGTCTTCGGTAAACAAATTAACCACTCGGTAACCAGTTCCTGTGCTTAACCTTATGGTATTATTATCATTTGACGACCATTTATAGTTAAAACGAGGGGTAAAAATATCTCCATGTCTGGTATCATAATCATACCTCAAACCAAGTAATATTTTATGTTTTTCATGTAAAGAAATAGCATCTTGCACAAAAATACCTGGTAACAAAACCTCATCAGGGTTGTTCTGAGGGTTTAAACTATCTGCTGTTTGTGTTGCTGGTGTATTATCATCGTAATAATTATAACGTAAAGCAGTTCCTATTAAAAAATCGTGTAATCCAAGCTTTTTATCCCAAAACAATTGCCCAAAAGCTATGCGTTGTTTAGCAATAAATGCAGTATTTCCATAAACCGAATTTTGGTCATGATCAGAAAAAGAAAAGCTAGTCATTATTCTCTCTTTAAAAGGTAATTGATACTTCCCAATTACTTCATACCTACTTGTATAAATAGATTCTCCATAAATACTATCTCCTCCTCTAAATTCTGGAGTCCATTGCATTTCTCCTCCCCACCTATCTTCATAAATATATCTTCCTGCAATAGAAAATTCTCTGTCTTCTTTTCGCTTAAAACTCCATTTATTAAAAATTGAAATTCTGTCTTGTAAAGTAATGTCAGTAAAATTATCGCCATTATTATCTATCGGATTACTATAATTAAAGTAGTTAACCCCTAACAAACTGTTAACCTTTTCCGATACCTTAAATCTAGCTCCAACATCTGTATTCACTTCTCCCCAATTAGTACCAAATACATCAAAAGTAAATTTTGGAGCATCAGACGGATCTTTAGTAATAACATTAATTAACCCACCAACTGCCTCAGAACCATATAAAGTAGAAGCTGGCCCTTTTACTACTTCCATTTGATTAATTATACTGTTGGGTATTCCATTTAAACCATACACCGTAGATAAACCTCCAACTATTGGCATACCATCAATCGTAATCATGGTATATGGCCCTTCCATTCCGTTAATATGGATATCACCGGTATTACAAACGCTACAATTAATTTGTGGACGAACACCATTTACAATTTGTAATGCTTCAAACAAAGCAGGTGTTGGGTTCTTTTTAAAATAGGCGGGCTTATAAACTTTTATAGGTACTGGCGATTCTCTTACCGAAACTTCTTTTAAAGTTCCTGTTACAACAAACTCATCCATTTGTGCAGAAGTTTTTTCCATATTGACATTTGCTATAACTGTTTTACCAGATACAACCGTAACTCCAACCTTATAATTTTTATACCCAACTGCCGAAACCAGTATTGTGTATTTTCCTGGAGGAATATTTTCAATTATATAATTCCCATCAACATCTGCTGCTGCGCCATGGTTCGTGCCTACTAATCCTACATTAGCAAAACCAACTTGTGCATCCTCATCTATTACTTTACCCTTTATTGAACTATTGCTTTGAGCAAACAAAAGTGTAGGTAAAAAGAATATGAATATTATTAATCTCAATTATTATTTTTTGGCAAATATACATTTAATTTTTAGGCAAGTCTAAAAATAGTTTTATACATTCAGAATTATTTAGATTATATTTGCAAAAACTTTGAGTACATGAATACCTATACTGAAGAGAATTATTTAAAAGCCATATTTAAGTATAGCAATAAAACAAAGGAGGGCGTTTCTACCAATGTTATTGCTGATGAATTAGATACTAAGGCATCTTCAGTAACTGATATGATTAAAAAATTATCAGATAAAAAATTAGTTATTTATAAAAAATATAAAGGTGTTACATTAACAAATGAAGGAAGAAGTATTGCTGTTTCAGTAATTAGAAAGCACCGTTTATGGGAAGTTTTTTTAGTTGAAAAACTAGATTTTAAGTGGGATGAAGTACACGATATTGCTGAACAATTAGAGCATATACACAGTGAAGAATTAGTAAAACGTTTAGATACTTTTTTAGATAACCCAAAATACGACCCGCACGGAGATCCGATACCAGATGAGTATGGCAATCTGCAACACCATAAAGACATTACCTTATCCGATTTAGCTATTGGAAAAAAGGGAGTTATTGTTGGCGTAAAAGAACATTCCACAAGTTATTTAAAATATTTAGAAAGTATAAACTTAGTTTTAGGTGCAGAAATTAAAGTAAATAATATTGTAGACTTTGATCATTCTATGAGTATTTCTATAGGTAAAAACACTGTCAACATCTCAAATCAAGCTAGTAAAAACTTAATCGTAAAAAAACTGTAATGTTAGAAACATTTAAAACATTTATCGAGTGTATAGATAGTCCTGTTCAACAAGCACTTTATGCTTCTATTTTTACATGGGGATTAACAGCTATTGGTGCTGCATTTGTATTTTTATTTAAAAATATGAACCGTGCTATTTTTGATGGGATGCTTGGTTTTACTGGTGGCGTTATGGTTGCTGCTAGTTTTTGGTCTTTATTAAGTCCGGCAATTGAAATGAGTGAAGGAGAAGGTTTTACTAAAGTTATGCCTGCAGCTTTAGGTTTTTTAGGTGGTGCATTATTTTTATATGGCCTAGATAAGGTTTTACCACACATACACATTAACTTTAAAAATGATGAAGCCGAAGGAGTTAAAACAGAATGGCATAGATCTACCCTCTTAGTTTTAGCTATTACATTGCATAACATCCCAGAAGGTTTAGCTATTGGTGTCCTATTTGGAGGTGCTGCTGTTGGTATAGATGGTGCAACTTTAGGTGGAGCTATTGCTCTAGCAATTGGTATTGGTATTCAGAACTTTCCAGAAGGTATTGCTGTTTCTATGCCTTTAAGAAGACAAGGCTTATCTAGATGGAAAGCCTTTAATTACGGACAATTATCTGCTATTGTAGAACCGTTTGCAGCTGTTTTAGGTGCTTGGGCAGTAATGACTTTCCAACCAATTTTACCTTACGCATTGGCTTTTGCTGCAGGGGCTATGATTTTTGTTGTTGTTGAAGAAGTAATCCCAGAAACACAAAGAGATAAGTATACTGATATAGCTGTACTTGGATTTATTGGAGGTTTTATTGTAATGATGACTTTAGACGTTGCTTTAGGTTAGAGACTCTAATAACTAATTCTTAAATTTGCCTTTGTGAGTAATCAAATCAACATAAAAAATAAAAAGGCAAGCTTCGAATATGAATTTATCGAAAAATTTACTGCCGGTATTCAGTTAACTGGAACTGAAATTAAAAGTATTCGTGCTGGCAAAGCTAGTATTGTTGAAGGCTATTGCTTTTTAAAAGATGGAGAAGTATTTATTAAAAACATGTACATAGCCGAATACGAGCAAGGCAGTTACAATAATCACAACCCTAAACGGGATAGAAAACTACTATTAAATAGAACCGAAATTAACAAGCTAATAAAAAAGAAAAAAGACGTTGGTTTAACTATAGTTCCTTTAAAAGTTTTTATCAATAAAAAAGGTTATGCAAAGTTAGATATCGCTTTAGCAAAAGGTAAAAAACTACACGATAAGCGTCACGACCTAAAAGATAAAGATGCTAAACGACAAATGGATAGGGCAATGAAGTCGTAATTTATTGCTTAAATTTACATTGCTATGACAAAATCATTATCACTACTTTTTATTATTCTATTATACGCTGCTTCTTACTTTTCTCAAGTAAATGGAGTTAAACAAGAAGATGTAATGATGGAAGATAATGTATTCTTAGATGGAGTAACTTCTGACTATTATACTGGTGACGCAATATCTGGAATTAATATTTCTGCAATTGCTGATGGAAAAACAATTGCTTCGGGAACTTCGGATGGAAAAGGAGAATATAAAATAGTTTTAGAGTATGATAAGGAATACGTTGTCACGTTTTCTAAACCAGGATTTATTACAAAAAAAATTGTAATGAACACCTTTGGTGTACCAGATAAAAGAAAACAAAAAGTCCCCGATATGGTTGCTGAAATTACTATGGTGCAACCTAACAACTGTATTAAATCAGAAATGCTAGATAAACCTATTGGTAGGGCCAAATATTTTTCTAATAAGAATGTAATAGACTGGGATATGGCTTATTCAGCTCCTTTATTAAATGCATTAAATGAAATGTTAGATAAATGTGAAGAAGAGGCTGAAAAAGAAAAAGAAGCCGAATTACAAAGAGAAAAGGATTGTGCTGACGCCATGAAAATAGCTAACAAAACTTTTGCTAAAAAGAACTGGAATGAAGCTAAAACCTATTATGAAAAAGCCTTGTCATTTTGCCCAGAAAAAACTGATGCAAAAGATCGCTTAAAATTAATTGACACTGAAATTGCTAAAAAAGCTGAAGCTGAAAAACAGAGAGCAGAAGAAAAAGCTAGAGCTGAGGCTGAAGCAATAGCTAAAGCAGAAGCAGAGGCAGCAGCAAAAAAAGCTGAAGAAGAAAAATTAGCTAAAGAGAAAGCTGAACAAGAAGCATTAGCTAAAGCTGAAGCTGAACAAAAAGAGTTAGCTAAAGCAGAAGAAGCTGCTAAAAAAGCAGAAGAAGAAAAGTTAGCTAAAGAAAAGAAAGAAAAAGAAGCATTAGCAAAACAAGAAGCTGAAGAAAAAACTAAACTAGAAAAAGAAGCTAATTCGAACAAATTAGCTGAAGAAAAAGCTAAAAAAGAAGAAGAAAATGCACTAGCAAATGCTAAAGAAGAAGAAAAAGCTAAACTAGCAGCTCAAGCTGAAGCTAAAAAAAGAGCAGAACAAGAAATTAAAGCTTTAGCAGAAAAAGAAGCTGCAATAAAACGAGAAGAAAAAGAACGTAAAGCAAAAGAAGTTGCAGCAAAATTAGCTCAAAAAGCAGAAGAAGATAGAGCAGCAAATGAAGTAGTTTTATTAGAGGTTAATGCAAAAGTTCAGGTACAAGTTGCAAAACAAGAAGAAGAAGATAAAAAAGTTCCAGTGATTGTATCATCTACAGAAAAATCTAATAATGGTGAAATAGGCTCATCTTCTATTAAGATTAAAAAGAAAAACAAAGGAAGACACCTTTACGAAAAACCTAATAAGAAAAACAAAGGTAAAGGACCTACAATGAAAAAACGAATGGTTTTTTAATATACCCTTATCATAACAAAATAAAACAACGCAATAAAAACCAAGAATTAATAGGTTATGTATATGTAGAAAAATATAAGAACATTGCTCCATGTTTGCTTTTATATTTTGACACTGAACCTAAAATAAGACCAATTAGAGAGCATCGTTTTAAAGAATATGAAGC
>JARGOE010000006.1:45259-49135 GCA_029210015.1 Vicingaceae bacterium | reverse complement strand
GAAGTAACTTTATATTTTCATCCTAATCACACGGGAAAAGGGCATGGCAAAAAAGTAATGCTATTTTTAGAAAACTTAGCGAAACAGCACCAAATAGTAAACCTAATTGGTGTGATAACTGAAGAGAATATTAATAGTGTTAAACTTTTTGAAAGATGTGGCTACTTTATAGCTGCTCACTTAAAAAAGGTTGGAGTGAAATTTGACAGAGCTTTAGATGTTACTTGGTACCAAAAAGAAATTTAAGCTTACTTTTGATTAAAATATTAAAATAAATACTATGAAAAATATATTCGTTTTATTACTAATTTTCAGTTCAATCACTATAAAAGCTCAAGAAATGACTAGTATCCACCAATTTAAAGTAATCGATTTATATGGTGAAGAATTCGATTTTAATGATTTGAAAGGAAAAAAAGTAATGGTTGTAAATACTGCAAGTGAGTGTGGCCTAACTCCTCAGTACAAACAATTACAAGCTATTTATGAAAAATATAAAGATCAAAACTTTGTAATTGTAGGTTTTCCTGCTAACAATTTTGGAAGTCAAGAACCTGGTAATGATGAAAAAATTGCAGCTTTTTGTCAAAAAAATTATGGTGTAACTTTTCCTATGATGAGCAAGAGTTCAGTTAAAGGAGATGATATAAATGAAATCTATCAGTTTTTAACTCAAAAAAGCCAAAATGGACTAGAGGATTCTGAAGTTAAATGGAATTTTCAAAAATACTTATTAGATGAAGAAGGTTATTTAGTTAAGGTTATTCAACCTCAAACTTTACCTGATGATGAAAGTATTTTAAAATGGATTGAAGAGAAATAGTTAAAAATAAAAAGCGTGAAATTTAGTTTCTCCTAAACTATTTACTTCTATTGTTGGCAAAGGAACTTTAATCATATTTAAAAAGAAAAAGACCGATTTTAAAAATTTAGAATTGGTCTTTATTTTCTCTAAATCTATGTCTAACGATAAGTAATAACTTCTGTATCTATCAATTGGTGGTAATAAATCTCCATTAGAAGCGTACAAAGGATTTTCTTTTGCTGATAACATACCATAAGCTCCATAACCTGGAGCAACATTTAACCAGCTAGGTAACCATTCACTATTCTTAAAAATGGATTTTAAATTGGTAGAAAACCAAAATTTTTGTCCATTATAATCTTCAATTAAACGTTCCATATTGGTTTCACCTAAAACACCAGGCCGGTATTTCGCTAAATCAGTATGAGAATAAGAAAACTTAAATGTTACAATTTGCTTTTTAAAAGCTAACTCTTGCCCAACCAATAATAACCCTCCAGAAGCATTGGCTACCATATCCATTGGTGATGCTCCCCATTCAGTATAGTGTCCATCTAAAATTTCTATAGAAGTCATAAATAAGAACCCAAAAAAACCTCCATAAACAATCGCTTTTTTATCTTTTACGCCTGCCCAACGTAAAGATTGCATCCCCATTTTTCCCATAGTATAACATGTATATGCATGACCATATTTATCAATTTGCATCCAATCAGCATTATCGTTAGTAAAATGAAAAGCAGTTCTATGGTTATCTTGATACCAAACGGTACTTAATCCAACCAACATGCCACCATAAAAAGCTGTTCCTGTTCCTGCAACAGCTCCAAATTTGTAGGGGTTAAATTCTTTTTGAGGAATAGAATCTATCTGCCCAGAACTAAACAAACTAGTAAGAAAAAAAAAGACTAAAAGATATATTTTGCTTTTAAGCATCGTTAAAATTAACAAAACAGTAAAGGAACTACTTTAACTAAAAGTTAAACTATCCCAACCACCTTAGCACATTATCACGCCATATTTCATCGGCTTCACGCTGTGTTAAAATATCTACTTCAACAGCAAAGTCTATCACCCTTCCTGGAAAAGAACTACCTACTCCTTCCATTTCTCCAAGTGGATAAGGGTCATCTAAACCTGCAACTATTTGTGATACCCCTACTCTTCTTTTTAAAAGCTCTAAGGTATAAGAATCATGAACCAATGTATCAAAAAACAAGTTAGGATGACCTAAAGATGTTCTTGGGTTTTGTGTCCCTTCAAATAGATCTGGTCTTCCATCAAAACCTTGGAGTCTTCTACCATAATTTGCAATACCCAACATACAGCCATGTGCAAAACATGTTCTAATATTTGGAAATTTATTTGGGATGTCATTTAATGTGTAAAGGTGTAAAGTATCTGCACATTGTGCCATCATCCATACTAAATGAAATCTCCAATACTGATCTTTTAAGTTAACCATCTTTTCACCATCATAAGGGTGAATTTGAATGGCTAAACCATATTTATTAGCCAATTCGTAAATAGGAAAAACAGACTTATCCGCAATTGAAAGCCATTCGTTTTCTGCATTTAAAAAATGAGTAGGTAAACAAAGTAATTTTAATTTATGTTTGGTTACACATCTCTCAATTTCAGCTAAAGCATCATCAATATATAAAGCTTGAACTACAAATCCTGAAGTAAATTTATCTGGATTATCGTGTTCTACAGATGCGTTAAAATCGTTCTGCCAGGTTATAGCATCTTTTGCATCTTGCCTAGCCCATCCGTTACAATAAATCTGAGATAAATTTAACATCACTCCATGGTCAATGTTAAATTTATCCATCCACTCTAGCTTTTCTTTAATAAAAAAACTAGGGTCAGTTATCGGTCTACTCCAACTCCCTTGACGCATAAATTTTTTATCATCATCAATCCAAAACAACTTCTTATCCTTCATAAACTGAGGAATTTGATGTGGCTCTGGTAAAACGTGTCCGTGACCGTTTATTCTTTTGTATGTATGTATTTTACTCATTTAGTCTTGAGTAAACTTTGGATCAGCTTCCATAACATGGCCGCACTCGTTACATGTTCTTAGTTCTTCAGAGTTGTAAAACTTTTTAAATACAGACAGAAAATCTTTTTCAATATCAATTAATGGAAACTTTTCTTCATACAATTGATGGTTACATTCCTCGCAAAACCACATTAATCCATCTTTCATGTCAGTTCCTTTTCGAACTCTTTCTATTACTAGCCCTATAGAACCCTCAGATCGTCCAGGTGAGTGGGGAATATTTGCGGGTAATAAAAACATTTCTCCCTCTTTAATAGGAACATTTACTGCTTTCCCATCAATTTGAACACCAACATTAATATCTCCTTTAACTTGATAAAAGAGTTCTTCGGATTCATTATAGTGATAATCTTTTCGAGCATTAGGACCGGCAACTACCATTACAATAAAATCCTTACCTAAAGGATACATGTTTTTATTAGCAACTGGCGGTTTTAGTTTGTCTTGATTATCTTCAATCCATTGATTAAAATTGAAAGGCATTGTTAAATTCATAACTGTATATTTATATGTGGACTAAAAGTAATAAGAAACTATTGCTTATAAAAGGGTATTTAAGTATAAATGCATTATTTTTACCTCACAAAATATTTATTATGAATTTAGATTTGACAGGGAAAAATGCCATTGTTTGTGGTAGCACACAAGGAATTGGAAGAGCTATAGCGTTAGAGTTAGCTAACTTAGGAGCCAACATTATTTTAATTGCTAGAAATGAACAAAAATTAGTTGACGTTAGAAAAGAATTAGACACTTCTAAAGGTCAAAGTCACAATTATATTAAGGCTGACTTTTCTGTTCCATCTCACTTAAAACTTGTTTTAGAAGAGTACATTGAAATTAACGAAACAAAGATTAATATCTTAATAAACAATACTGGCGGTCCAGCTGGTGGACCTATTGAAAATGCCAAAACAGATGAGTTCATCCATACTTTTTCTAACCACTTAATATGTAATCATATTTTAATGCAAGCAGTTAAAGAAGGAATGAAAGAAAGTGG
>JARGOE010000006.1:0-45159 GCA_029210015.1 Vicingaceae bacterium | reverse complement strand
GTTGCTAATGCTGTAGCATTTTTAGCTTCACCAGCTGCAAGCTATATTAATGGAATTAACGTTCCTGTTGATGGTGGAAGAACTAAAAGTTTATAAAATATAATCTTATAAAAAAGCCCGAGATTGATTTAATCTCGGGCTTTTTTTGTTCTATAATGTTATCCTTTTAACTGAAAATTGATTGGTAAGTTATAAATAACATTTACAGGTTTACCTCTCTGCTTCCCTGGATTCCAATTAGGCATTGCTTTTACTACTCTTAGCGCTTCTTCATCCAACCACTTATTCACTCCTCTAAGAATAGTAACATCCTTAATTTCTCCTTTCTTATTAACCAGAAACTGGATATATACTTTTCCTTCAGACCCCATTCGTTTTGCTTTTGTAGGATAGCTTATATTTTCACTCAAGTATTTATTTAAACTTCCTTTAAACTCTGGCATTTTTTCAACTATTTTAAACTTTTTATTTTCATTCGGATCTACTTTTTCAACCTCTTTCCAGTCTCCAGGATTAAACTTCGGTTCTTCTTTCTTTTTCTCCTTTTTTTCTATTTCTACCTTTTTATCATCAGGAACAATCTCAAATTTTTCTGGATTTAACTTAGGTTTAGCTTCATGCTTTACTTTTGGTTTTTCAACTTCTTCTTTTTCTGGGAAGATAGGAGGTAATTCCCAAGGCTCTTCAACAGCAACATCTGGAGTTGGTAGGTCAGCAAGGTAAATAGGTGATGTCCATTCGAAAGCAACTAAAGTTAACCCTCCAGCAACAATTAATCCTACTTGAAAAAATATTCCTCTTAGTTTTTCTAACTTTTTATTAGTCTTTTTAAAGTGTGTCATAGCAGTAAGTATTTAAGGTTAGTTCATTTATATAACTGTAAAATTTTATTATTTATTATATAGATGCAGCTTTAATCTTAATTTCACAAAATGAAATCACTTTTTTATTCATTAATCATTTTATGCTGTCTTTCTTGTGTTTCTAATGAAACATTAAACAAGGATAACAATCATGGTAAACGATATGCTATCGGTAAAAGTGGTGGCTTTACAGGAGAAGTGACAGAATTTATACTAAATGAAAACGGAAAAGTTTATAAATACGATTATAAATATGACCGCGAATATTTTTATAAAGATTTAGACAAAGTTGATTTACATTATTTTCTTGAAGAAATAGAAAAGCTCGGATTAGATGGTGTTGATATTAATGAACCAGGAAATATTACTTATTATATAGATGTTAGAATTGGGCAAAACTCTATCAACAAAATAGTTTGGGGTAAAAATTTATACTACCCTCCAAAAGAATTAGTCACTTTTCATGATGAAATTTTTAAGAAATTATCTGAATTCGAATAAAAAAAGCCTGACTAAGTCAGGCTTTTTTTTAAACTAATTTTTCAACACCCTTGTGGTGTAACTTCCTTTTTCAGAAGTTAATCTAACAATGTATATACTATTAGAATAAGTTGATATATCTAATTGAACCTTGTTATACCCAGTGCTATATTCTTCTTTTTGAAGATGAACCAAATTCCCCAATACATCAAAAATTTCTATAACCCCATTTTGATCACTGTTAGATGTAAAAGCTATTTCAAACTTACCTTTGTTTGGATTTGGGTAAACTTTCACATTTTCAACAACATCAATATCTTCAACACTTAAAGGTGTTTGTGAGAATAATATATTATCAATATATGCATTATCTCCCTCACTATTAAAAGGGAAAGTTGACGTTGGATCAGCTGCTTCACTAAAGCCCATTCTACTTTCAAAAACAACCTCAAATTGAGTTCCAGCATATGCACTTAAATCAGCAAATTGAGTTGTAAAGGGATCATTTGTTTCAGTTGCTGGATTATATGTTCCTCCAATTTGATTACCATTAACAACAACCCTTAAACTACTTGCTTGAGGGATTGGTTGCCCAAACTGAATTGCGTAAACTTTAGACATTGTTTGTCTTAAATCAAATTGCATCCATGTTCCAGTCCAGCCTGAAGCATCTACACAAAACTTAGCGAAAGATGCAAACTCCATGTTATGTTGCCAAAAATTGGTTGTATCTAGATCTGGAGTAATTCCTGAGTTTATTGGATCTCCTCCTGTAAGACGTAAAGCAAAACTTCCCGTTGATGAAGATGCGTTTGATACACTTGCTTCAGATTGAATATTGTCCCATAAAATTGTTGTATCCAATACAGCAATATTATTTTCAAAAGTTACCGTATCAGTATCAAAAAGCACATAAGGGTGTTTTATTAAAAACCCAAATAAAGAATCATTAGTGTTAATTGCATCTGTACTATATGCCGACCAAACGTCTAGGTTATGTGTTCCATTTGCACTTAAATCAACAGTATTTGTAAATGTATAATATAGTGTATCTTCTGCATATAGAGTGTTTGGAAGTGTAACCATTTCATTAACTACAGGTCCTGCATTAAGTTGAAATTCTAAGTTTACATTTGTTCCAGCAGGAATTGAATCACAACCTAAAAATTGAACAGCTACACTAACCGTTTCAGTAGATGTTAAATGACAATTAGATGTTGGTGATAAAACTTCTACCATTGCCATATCATAATTTTGTTGCAATTTATTTTCAACCTGCATATTTACAATACTGTCATTAGTAGCTTGGGGATCTAAATTATATTTTGCCCAAGCACTAACTGAATGCATTCCAATAGTTGATAAATCTCCAGTTGCTGTAAATGTGTAAGTCAATGTATCTCCACCAGCAAAAGTGCTTGACAAAACAATAGTGTCATTAACCACTGGTCCTGCATCAATTTGAAAAGCAACTGGAATAGAATCTCCAGCTATCAAGTCTACCAAACAACCATTATTCCTAATTTTAATAGTAACGTTTTCTGCATTTGTAAGACCACAAGCAGTATTAGGTGATTCTATTTCAAGAATTGTTAAATCATTGTCTTCAATTGGAAAACCAACACCAACAGCAGCCCAAGCTTTTGAAACTTCTATTACTGCATTCGAGCATGGTCCGTATAAATCTGCAGCAGCTTGAAGAGACCCTGTTCTTGCATCCCAATACTCAGAAGATTGAGTTAAATAAACTGTTAAGTTTCTATAAGCGATTGCTGCAGCAGTATCTATTCCTAAAGCATTTACGGCATAAGTATAGTTATTATCATTAGTCCCTGTTCCTCCTACAGAAAGAAGATAAAACCAATAGTTTTGCACCCCTGAGTTTGTATGAACACCTCCATTATCAACAGCTCCAAACTCCCAGTTATTACCTAAATAGGTATCTGGGTCTCCTGCAGAATTTGGGTCAGACATAGAACGAAACCCATTCCCATTAATATCAAAATCTTCTCCAATGAACCAATCTGCATTACCAGGGTCAGCAAAAAACTCAACAGAAGTCCCAAAAATATCACTAAACGATTCGTTTAAAGCTCCTGACTCATTTTGATAAATCAAATTTGCCGAAAATTCAGTAACTCCATGAGCAATTTCATGACCTCCAACATCTAATGATGTTAATGCTGAATAAGTTGTCCCATCTCCATCTCCATAAGTCATTCTAACTCCATCCCAAAAAGCATTAGAATAATTAGCATCATAATGAACATAACTTAATAAAACAGTTCCAAGATTATCAAAACTATTTCTTCCATGCTCATTAAAAAAGTAATCATAAGTCATTTCTGCTGCCCAATGTGCATCAGTTGCCGCTTCATCTTGTTGAGGGTTTACATTGTTCCAAAGATTATCAGTATCAATAAAATCAACTGCTGCTGAATAATTAGTTCCTTGCAACATATTGTAAGTTTCAATACCTCCACCACGAGCATATTCTCTTAATCGGTAAGAAGTTGCTCCTAATGAATCAGTTTGAATTGATTGTGCCCCTGCATATTTTGTTGTAGCTGTTCCTGTTACTTCAACATGATGAATCTTATCATAAGAATTTATAATTTTTCCAGAAATAGCATCTACAAAAACATCCTGTTTAGATAAAGGTTGTTTTGCATATACTTCTACTTTATAAGCCAAGTTGTAGTCTTTTCCATTTTTGGAAAAATAAGGATTGTAATAAACCAATTCGGCCGTTGGAAAATAAGAGGCATTAGCATCCTTTTTAATTTTTCTTAATAACTCTTCCTCTCCATCAATTTCCCACATATATCTATTTGCTCCTACATGCTCAATAGCTTTACCAATAGCTGCTTTATTTGAGATTGAAGGATTCCCATTATTCATTACAAACTCAACCAAATTTCCATTAGAAGAGATAACTGAACCATTTTTTTCATGAACCAAATATTGTGCTCCAAACACTTTAGTACCTTCATAAGTTTGTTGATAGCGATAATGCTTTACTCCCGTTTTATCTTCTTCAGCTTTAATTAAAACCAAATCATCTTTATCAGATAAGCCTAAATCTTTTTTATAAAATTTTATTAATCCTTCAGCTGATAAAGGGTTATCGTTAACATATATATTAAAATTTTCAGCTGGTTTTGTTTGAACAAATTCAGATAATTGGTTCTGTTGAGCAAATAAGCTTCCGCCTAAAACTGATAAAAAAGCAAATGTTGTTATTTTAAAAATCATAATTATTTGGTTTTTGAGAAAGTTAAAGTTAGTAATAAACTGATTAATAACCGTTAATAAATTAGCTGAATAGATTTTTACATTAAATTTTAAGCTGTTATTTTATTGCTAACTTTAACTCATTAATAATTTTTGAATGTCGAAAAAAAGAAAACCCAACAAAAAAAAGAGAAAAAGTGGTTCGTTTAAACACGATTTAATGCACCAAATAATAGCCGTTTTTGACAAAAATCCTGGCAAATCCCTTACCTACAAACAAATAAGTAATGCTTTTGGTTTTAAAGATATTTCTAATAAAAAACTAATTGTTGTTATTTTAGATGAGCTGGTTGCACAAAACAAACTTTACGAAACTCAAAAAGGAAAGTACAGCTTAAAATCTGGGGGAAGTTTTATTGAAGGGAAAGTTGATATGACTTCTAGAGGAGCGGCCTATATAATTGTTGATGATAGTGACTCTGATATCTATATCTCATCACGTAATACAAATACAGCCTTACATGGTGATATTGTAAAAGTGAACATTTTTTCAGGGAAACTTAGTCAGAAAATTGAAGGTGAAATTGTTGAAATTGTTGAACGTGCCAACACAGAATTTGTTGGAGTAATTGAAAAATCTAAAAATTTCTCATTTGTAATTACAGATAATAATCGAATGCCGGTTGATATTTTCATATCCAACGATAAATTAAATAAAGCGAATGATGGTGACAAAGTGGTTGCTCAAATAACTGAATGGCCATTAGACAAGAAAAATCCTTTTGGGAGAATTGTTCAAGTATTAGGTCGTCCTGGTGATCATGACACTGAAATGCATGCTATTTTAGCTGAATATGGATTGCCATACGAGTTTCCTCCAAAAGTAGAAAAGGATGCTAGCAAATTAGCCATTGAAGTTAGTCCTGAAGAAATTAAAAAACGAAGAGATTTTAGAGCAGTTACAACATTAACTATCGACCCTGAAGATGCCAAAGATTTTGATGATGCACTATCATTGAAAAAATTAAAAAACGGCAATTGGGAAGTTGGTGTACACATTGCGGATGTCTCTCATTACGTTAAACCAGGAACAATTTTAGATAATGAAGCTTTTAAGAGAGCTACTTCCGTGTATTTAGTAGACAGAGTAGTTCCAATGCTCCCTGAAGTTTTATCTAATCAAGCCTGTTCGCTTCGCCCACATGAAACCAAGCTTTGTTTTTCTGCCGTGTTTGAATTAGATAATGATGCTAAATTAATTAATGAATGGTTTGGAAGAACAGTTATTTTTTCTGACAGAAGATTTACATATGAAGAAGCTCAAGAGCGTATTGAAACAAAAGAAGGTGATTACGCTGAAGAAATTTTAACTCTTGATACACTTGCAAAAAAACTAAGAGAGCAACGTTTTAAAAAAGGTTCAATTGCATTTGATAGAATTGAAGTTAAATTTAATTTAGATAAAGACGGGAACCCAATTGGAGTTTATTTTAAAGAAAGTAAAGATGCTAATAAGCTAATTGAAGAGTTTATGCTTTTAGCCAACAAAAAGGTTGCTGAATTTATTGGAAAACCTACTAAAACTAAAAAGCCTAAAACATTTGTTTACAGAATTCATGATGAACCCAATCAAGAAAAACTATTAACACTTTCTAACTTCGTTAAAAAATTTGGTTACGATTTTAATGTAAATGATGGAGATATGTCTCATTCAATAAATTCATTAATTGCAGATGTTCAAGGGAAAAATGAAGAAAACTTAATTGAGCAGTTAGCTATTAGAACAATGGCCAAAGCTGAATATTCAAGTAAAAACATTGGACATTATGGATTAGGGTTTCCTTATTACTCTCACTTTACATCGCCTATAAGAAGATATCCTGATGTAATGGTACATCGTTTATTACAACATTATTTAGATGGAGGAAACTCTGCCGAACAACAAGAAGTTGAAACCCAATGTAAGCACTCTTCTAAAATGGAAGTCTTAGCTACTGAAGCTGAAAGAGCATCTATTAAATACAAACAAGTTGAGTTTTTGCAAGATAAAATAGGTGAAGAATTTGAAGGTGTAATATCAGGGGTTAGTGAATGGGGCCTTTATGTAGAAATTATGAATGGCTTGTGCGAAGGGATGGCTCGATTACGTGACATGGAAGATGATTTTTACACCTATGATGAAGAAAACTTTGCTGCAGTTGGAAGAAAATATGGTGATATTTATCGTATGGGAGACCCTCTAAGAATAAAAGTGATGCGTGCCGATTTAGCTAAAAAACAACTTGATTTTAAAGTAATCCCTCAAAACTAAATACTACAAATGCCGTATAGGTAGTTTTATTGTAACACCCTATTTTTGGAGAATAAAACTTAGTTAAAATGATAAAGATAGCAGTAGCAGAAGATAATGGCTTTTTAGCCAAAGCAGTTGAAGAGAAAATTTCTTTTTTTGACGATTTAAAATTCAAATTTAGAGGTGCTAACGGTAATGAGTTTATCGGGAAATTAGAGCAAGACCACAATGTAGATGTCATTTTAATGGATATACAAATGCCAGAAAAAGATGGTATTGCAACTACTGAATATGTGAAAAATAAGTACCCACACATTAAAATTTTAATGCTAACGGTATTTGATGATGATGATAATATTTTTAACGCCATACAAGCTGGTGCAGATGGGTATTTACTAAAAGAAACAAATCCACCAGAACTGCACAAAGCCATTACAGATGTGTTAGAAGGTGGTGCAGCAATGACTCCATCAGTAGCATTAAAAACTTTAAATATTTTACGTTTCCCAGAAAAAATGACTTCTGATAAAGTTCAGTTAGAGGAAATAAAACTAAGTAAAAGAGAGACTGAAATATTGGAGCATTTATCAAAAGGCTTGAACTACCAACAAATAGCTGAGAACTTAATTATAAGCCCTTCAACTGTTCGTAAACACATCGAAAATATTTATAAAAAGCTACAGGTACACAACAAAATGGAAGCGGTACAAAAAGCAATGAAACATAATATTTTATAAAATTTCAACATGTTGCAAATCAAATAATATCTTTGCAACTATGAGTTCTGAAAATAAATACTGTAATAGTCTAACCCAATATCAACGCTTTAAAACTCGCGAAGTAATGATTGGGAGTGTTGGAATTGGAGGAGATAACCCAATAAGGGTTCAATCCATGACAACAACTGACACCATGGATACTATCGGAACAGTAGAACAATCTATTAGAATGATTGATGCTGGTTGCGAAATAGTTAGAATTACAGCGCCAAGTAAAAAGGAAGCAGAAAATTTAGCTAACATAAAAGCAGAATTAGTTAAAAGAGGTTACAATACCCCTCTTGTTGCTGATATCCACTTTACCCCAAATGCTGCAGAAATTGCAGCAACTATCGTTGAAAAAGTAAGGGTAAATCCTGGTAATTATGCTGATAAAAAGAAATTCGAAGAAATAGAATATACTGATGAATCTTACCAGTCAGAATTAGAAAGAATTAGAGAACGATTTATTCCATTAGTTAAGATTTGTAAAGAACATAAAACGGCAATGCGAATTGGAACAAACCATGGTTCATTGTCAGATAGAATAATGAGCCGATATGGTGATTCTCCTCTAGGAATGGTAGAGTCTGCTATGGAATTTTTACGTATTTGTAGAGAGTTTGATTATCATGATATTGTTCTTTCTATGAAAGCAAGTAACACCTTAGTGGTGGTTCAAGCTTATCGTTTATTAGTTAATAATATGATGGCAGAAGACATGAACTATCCTTTGCACCTTGGTGTAACCGAAGCGGGTGAAGCTGAAGATGGAAGAATAAAATCGGCTGTTGGAATTGGAACTTTATTAGAAGATGGTTTGGGGGATACCATAAGAGTCTCTTTAACTGAAGAACCAGAATTTGAAATTCCAGTGGCTCAAGAATTAGTGAAACGATATGATATCAGAGCTGAACACGAACCAATAGAAGCAATAACTAATAACCCTATTAATTCATTTGAATATAATCGAAGAACAACTAATGAAGTAATGAATATTGGAGGTAAAAATGTGCCTGTAGTTATTCATGATTTCTGTTTGAAAGAGAAGGTTACTCCAGCATCATTTTTTGCCTTAGGATATAACTATTCCGTTCCATTAGACAAATGGAATATTTCTGATATGGCTTGTGATTATGTCTTTTTAGGAAATAAAACAATAGATTTTGAGGTACCTGGTACCTTAGGAATTATTTATAATTATAAAACTTGGCTAAGCAATAAATCAAATGCCTATCCTTTTTTAAGTGCTAAAGAATATTTAGCTGCCAATGATTTATCTGAGGTAATGAACATGGTTTATGTTACACTTTCAGAATTATCAGAAGAGTTGATACTTAAGCTAAAATCAGATAAAACAGCTGTTATAATGATTGATACTTATAACAATCATGGTATGGCTGAGCAGCGCAAACTGTTTACAGAGCTTATGAATAATAATTGTAATACGCCTGTTGTTATTGGAAGAGCGTATGGCGATTTAACACAAGAGCAATTACAATTACATGCTTCTACAGATATGGGAGCATTATTAGTAGATGGCTTAGGAGACGGTGTTTTTATTGCTGCAGAAAATTGCGGTAGCGATAAAATGATAAATGAAACTGCATTTGGAATTTTGCAAGCCACACGAACACGAATCTCTAAAACAGAATATATTTCTTGCCCAAGTTGCGGACGAACATTGTTTGATTTACAAGAAACTACTGCTAAAATTCGAGCAGTAACTTCTCATTTAAAAGGTGTAAAAATTGGCATAATGGGTTGTATTGTAAATGGCCCTGGAGAAATGGCAGATGCTGATTATGGTTATGTAGGCACAGGAGTAGGTAAGATTACTTTATACAAAGAAAAAGAAGTTGTACAACGCAACATACCTGAAAAAGATGCTGTTAATGAGTTAATCAATTTAATAAAAATTCATGGTGACTGGGTAGAAGCTTAGCCTAAAGAGTTCTTATTAATTTCCATTATAATTTCTGTTCCTTCATTTATAGATGAATGGATATTAAATTCTGCATTAATACTTAATGCTCTGTTTCGCATATTTTCTAACCCATTTCCTAAATCAATTTCAGCAATATTAAAACCAATACCATCATCTTTTATACTGATTATTAATACATCATCTGTTTCAGAAATATTAAGAGAAACATTTGTCGCTGCAGCATATTTCATAGCGTTATTAATCGCTTCCTGAACTATACGATAAATACTAACTCCCTGAATAGAGTTTAGTTGAAATTTAGAGCTCATGTTTACATTAAAACTAAAACTAGTTTGTTCTTGAGCAAGTTTTGCGTTTTCAATATAATTAAACAATCTAGCTTTTAAGTCTTCAAATGAAATTTCATCTTTATTTAATGCCCAAATGGTGTCTCTTAATTGAGTAATAGTAGTACGAGTAAAGTTAGAGATATCCGTGAGCTTACTATTTAATTTATCGTCAGTCGTTTTAAACAAATGTTGCATGTTATCTACTGAGGAAATAATAAATGCCAATTGTGAACCAATGTTATCGTGCAAATTGCTCGAAATTTTTAACCTCTCTTGATGTAGTTTGTTTTGAATACTTACTTGAGCTATTTGATCTTTTAGTAAATTTTCTTCCTGTAAGCGCAATTGCTTTTGAGTTTGGTATCGATATATAAACCCTCCAATAACAACAATAAATATTACTAGTAGCCCTAATCCACCTATTAGGTAGTTACGTTGTTTAACTTGTAGTTGTTGTTCAGAAATTTCTAGTTGTTGCCCAGCAATTTCTTTTTCCTTTTTTTCTGTTTCATATTGAGTATTTAACAATGCTATTTGCTCATTAGTTGCTTCATTTAACATTGAGTCTTTAACTAAGTTATATTGCTCATGTGCTAAGTATGCTTTTTCAAATTGATTCAATTTTTCATAAGCATCTGAAAGCCCTAAATAATTATCTCTAGTGGTCTCTAAATACCCAATCTCTTTAGAGATAACTAAACTCTTGTTAAAATAATTTACAGCTTCATTATACTTTTTTGTTGCAACAAATACGGCTCCTAAGTTGTTATACAAAATAGATTGTCCTTCTAAATCATTTGATTCAATTCTAATTTTTAAGGCCTTTCTCATATACTTTTCAGCAGCAGTATAATTTTTTAACTGATGCTGAGTAACTCCTAAATTTCCATAAGCCATTGAGATTAGCCTTAAATCACCAAATTGTTCTGCTTTATTGGTTGCTTTTTGATAATAAAACATAGATGAGTCTAATTCCAAAATCTCATCATATATATTTCCTAAATTTATTAGAATTAAAATTTCCTTATCAAGTAAATTTTGATATTGATTAATACTAAGAGCTTGATGATAATATTTAATTGCTTGACTATATTTTTGTTGTTTGTAAAAAATCATTCCCAAATTATTTGTACTTGAAGCAATCCCTGCAGTATCTTTAATTTGCTCTCTAATTCTTAATGATTTAATGTAATATGTGGTGGCCTTATCATAATCACCTTTACTCATAACCACATTCCCTAAATTATTTAAAGAAGCCCCCATTCCAACACTATCGTTAAGTTGTGTTCTCATATCTAAGGCTTTCAGAAAATAAACTTCAGTACTATCATAATGCCCCATATAAACATGGTAGATACCTAATTGATTGTAAGCTGTACTAAGTTGTTTTCGGTTAAAAGAATTGCCATTAATAATATTCCTATATAACTCAATCGATTTTTCTAACTTTCCTGTTTGAGCATATTGATTCCCAAAATGTTTTGCAACGGTTAATATTCCATCTAAATATTTTTCCTTTTTAGCATAATTCATGGCTTCATCAGCATAGCTTTTTGACGAGTCGGAATTACCAGTTTGTTTAGCTTGTTCTAACAAACTAAAAACAATTAGAGAGTCTTCATTCGCCTCAACAGAAGTGACAAAGAACAAACATAAAATGATATGTATTATCCTTTTCACTTACTCTTATTTAAGGTGTTAATTGTGCCTCTTAACTCTTTTATAGCCTTTCTAGAAAACTCATTGAGCTCTTGAAGCTTTGTCTTTAACTCATTGTTAGTTTCCTTCATAAAGAAACTCATATTATCAATTGATGAAATGATAAATGTTAATTGAGCTCCAATGTTATCGTGCAAATCACGTGAAATTCTAACACGCTCTTCATTTAACTTTTCTTGAGTTTTGATTTTAGCTATCTCATCTTTTAATCTATTTGATTCTATTAATTTTTGCTGCTTAAATCGAATTCCTTTAATGATAAAAAAGCCAACAATAATTAGTAATACTCCAATAGATATTAGAGCATACATAAAATAACTCCTTTGTTTTATTTCATATTCTTTGTTGGCAATTACTACATTTTGCTCTATAATTTGTTTCTCTTTTTTTTCAGTTTCAAATTGAGTTTCTAATTCAGCAATTGATTTATTGCTACTTTCATTTAGTAATATGTCATTTAGCTCAACAGCTTTTTTTTGATAGTTTAAAGCACTTTTATATTCATTGATAAATGAATAGCATAAGGCTAATTGCTCAGAACATACTTTTTGTAAGTAAGTGTATTTTATTTGTTGAGTGATACTATCTGCAGCTATATAGTTTGAAATGGCTTGCGGATAAAGTTCTTGTTTGAAGTAAAAATCTCCATAGGCTGTATAATTTTCAGCCATTCCATTTAAATCATTACGTTTTTTTCGAATAGAAAATGCTTTTTCATAATAAGGTAATGCTTTTTTGTAGTTCCCCTGAATCACATATGCTCCAGCAATATTGTTTAAACTATAAGGAATCCCAATACTATCATTTATCTCTTCTACTATTTTTAGGCCTTTTTGATAATAATATAATGCACTATCGATATCATTATCCATTTCGTGTAACACCCCAAAATTATTGTATGCTGCTGATAGAGCTTTTTGATCATCGATTTGCTCTAACTGAAAAATACCTTTTCGCATATATTGAAAAGCCTTAGGTAGGTTTCTTCGTTTCATTTGATAACCCAAACTAGCATATACTGAACCTACTTTTAATTGGTTATTTAATTTTTCGTATTGATTAATTGCCGCTAAACTGGTTTGTACAGACAAATCGTAATCGCCTTTATAGTAATATGCTAAAGCTAGTTTTTCATTAATAATTGCTTGTTGTTCTTGATTATCAGCACTATAATCTAATGCTTTTTGATACAAATGAATAGCTGCACTAGTATTGCTATTCATTTTGTCAAAGGGGATAGCCTTAATTAGTTCAACCTTTTTTTCATTTGATAATGGTTGAATGTAAGTAGTTAATGAATCAAAATAATTTTGAGCAGTAAAACTTGAAACTGTAGAAAACAGCATCACTAAAAAAAGGTATTTTTTGTAATATATTAACATAAAAAAGTCCTGATAAATCAGGACTTTAAAAATATAATTTTTTAGGGAGTTTATCTTAAACTGCAGCTTTATTCTTGTTTGCTAATTGCCCACAAGCAGCATCAATATCTTTACCTCTACTTCTTCGCACATTAACAATTAAGTTAAAAGTGTTTTCTAAAAAAGCAGCAAACTTATCTGTCTTTTCCGGATCGGCTTGTTGAAACTGAGGTTCATCAATAGGGTTATATTCGATAATATTTATTTTGCAAGGCACTGCTTTTGCAAAGGCTGCTAAATCTTTTGCGTCTTCAAGAGTATCATTAAAATCTTTAAAAATAATGTACTCAAATGTTACACGAGAACCTGTTTTTTCATGAAAATAAATTAGTGCTTCTGACAATGCATCTAAAGAATTAGATTCATTAATTGGCATAATCTCGCTACGTTTAGAATCTGTAGCCGCATGTAATGATAATGCTAAATTGAACTTTACTTCGTCATCTCCTAATTGTTTTATCATCTTAGCAATACCTGCTGTAGAAACTGTTATTCTTTTAGGCGACATTCCTAAACCTTCTGGAGAAGTAATTAATTCTACAGACTTTAAAACATTCTTATAATTTAACAATGGCTCACCCATTCCCATATAAACAATGTTGCTTAATGGAGTTTGGTAATGTTCTTCGGCTTGCTTTTTAATTAAAGCTACTTGATCAAAAATTTCTTCTGCATCTATATTTCTTAATCTATCTAACTTTCCTGTGGCACAAAAAGCACAACTTAAACTACACCCTACCTGGCTAGATATACAAGCCGTCATCCTTTTAGGTGTTGGTATTAAAACTCCTTCTGTTATTTTACCATCATGTAATCGAAAGGCATTTTTAATAGTCTTATCGTTACTAACCTGTTTTTCTGCAATAGTTACAGGGTTAATCTCAAAATGATTATTCAACAACTCTCTTGTGCCTACTGAAAGGTTAGTCATTTCATCAAATGTAGTAGCTTGTTTTTTCCACAGCCATTCAAACACTTGTTTAGCTCTAAATGCTTTTTCGCCATTTTCAGTAAAAAATGTTTTTAGCACATCTAATTCTAAACTTCTAATATTTTGTTTTTCTGCCATTTGCCTGCAAAGGTATGATTACTTTTTATTTTGATATGCTTGATTCTATTCTATGCGTATTTTTACAGGAATGAAATTAATATCTGCAGACTATATTTATCCCATTACATCAAGCCCTATAAAAAATGGGGTTGTTGGCATAGATGATAGTGGTAAAATTTTAGCTCTTTTAAACCCTGAAAAGGATGACATAGATTGGGAAAAAGTGGAACAATATGAAGGAATCATCTGTCCTGGATTTATTAATACACATTGTCATTTAGAGCTATCGTATTTAAAAGGAGTTATCAATGAAAAAACTCTTTTAACTGGTTTTATAAAAGACATTGTGGCTGTCAGAGAAAACTTTTCGGAAACCGAAAGAATAAAAGCAATTGAAGAAGCTGATAAAGAAATGTTTACAAATGGAATTGTTGCTGTTGGAGATATCTCTAATGGAAATTCCACTTTTAAACTAAAAGAGAAAAGCAATATTCATTACCACACATTTATAGAGGTTTTTGGAACAAACACCGACATTGCGCAACAAGCTATAGATAATGCCCTACAACTAAGGGATGAACATCCAAACAACAGTGTTTCAATAGTTCCCCACGCACCTTATTCTATGTCACCAACTTTGGTGAAAAAACTTGCTAAACTAAAGGAAGAAACCATTTGTATTCATAATCAAGAAACTGAAAGTGAAAATGAAATGTTTGAAAAAGGTGAAGGAGACTTACTAAAGATTATGCAAAATTTTGCTCCTGAAATGCATAATTATCAAGCTTTCAATAAATCCTCGCTGCAGAGCTATTTACCCAATTACTTCGACAGTAAAAAAATACTTTTAGTACATAATACCTTTACTAAACAATATGATATAACATTCGCAAACAAAAGTCCAAACGATATTTTTTGGTGTTTTTGCCCTAATGCTAATTTATACATAGAAAATAAATTGCCTAATTACAACTTGTTTTTAAATGAAAAATGTACAATTGGAACTGATAGTTTAGCCTCCAATTGGAGCTTATCTGTGCTAGATGAGTTAAAAGTGATTCATAAAAACAACTCAACTATTGGTTTAGAAAAACTATTAAAATGGGCAACATTAAATGGCGCTGAATTTTTAGGTTTTGATGATGAATTAGGAAGTTTAGAAATTGGAAAATCACCAGGATTAAATCTTATTTCTAATGTTGAAAAAAATCAACTAACTAATAAATCAACAGTTAAAAGAATAGACTTGTAATTTTTTTATCTTTCTTTGTCTAAATATAAAACCATCATTATGAAAAATTTATTTTTAATTATTGCTTTAAGTTTATTTAGTTTAAACACTACTGCCCAAACTGACTCTACCGAAACACCAAGTTCTTCAAACAACTCTGAGGTTATTAAAATGAATGAAAAAATTACAATGTTAGTTGCCTCTAAAGAAAAGCTAGCCGAGTCAAATAAGAAATTAGAAGAGCAAGCAAAAACATTAAAAAGTAATTTAAAAAATAAAGAATCTGATTTAAAAGTAAATCAAAAAGAAATAGAAGTATCTAACAAAGAGCTTATTAAAAGAGCCAATAAAGGAAAAAGCACTGAAAAGATTAGTAAGAAGAGAGATAAGATGATGAAGAAAAGCGAAAAGCTTTCTAATGACATTAAAAAACTGAAAAAGGATATTGATAAAAACGAATCCAAATTTAAAAAGAATAAAAAAGAGATGGATAAGGCTGAGGACAATATGAAAAAATTACAAAAGAGTATTGAAAAATTAAATGCTCAATAAAGCTTCTGCCAATAATAAATCTTGCTGAGTTGTTATTTTAATATTTTCGGTGTTCCCGTCAACTAAGTTTATTGTTTCTCCCATTTTTTCTACTACAGAAGCGTCATCTGTAAACGCAGGATTAAAACCTTGCTGATATGCTTTTAAAATAAGCTCAGAATTAAAACATTGTGGTGTTTGAACAGCTTTATAACAGCTTCTAGTAACAGCATTATTTGTCCCCTCTTGTTTTGAAACATGCCTCAAGGAATCTATTACATCAACTACAGGTATAGCATTTCCTTTTTCTATAGCAGCATCAAAACAACTATTTAATGTTTCTGAACTTACTAAAGGTCTCACTCCATCATGTATAGCAACTACACTACTTTCTGTTACTTGAGTTAAAGCATTTTTTACAGATTCAAATCTTGTTTTACCTCCTTTAACCACTCTCTTTGGAGAAAAAGGGAAGTGGTGTAAAACACAAAGCTCCTCCCAAAAATCGATTTGATTTTCAGGAAGAGCCAGTATAATTTCTATATTTTGAAAAGTGGTTCTAAACTTTTCTATAGTATGCATTAAAATAGGTTTGCCCTTTAATTCTAGAAATTGTTTGGGAGTGTTTTCCCCCATTCTTTCTCCTTTACCTCCGGCAACTATTATTGCATATTTATGCATTTGTCAATTCGTCTGAACTAAAAAACTCATCAGCACTTGCTGTAAAGGAATTCCCGTCAGTTTCATTGCTTTCTTCTTGTTTTACAGCGTTTCCGTTATATTCTTCGTTGTTATTATTTGAAGATTTATAATTGCTTTCTTTTGGTCTTCCTATAGATCGAATGTAAGCGTTTAACATTCTATGAATTTTTTCAACAAACTCTAATAATTCTTCTGATTCTTCAGCGCCAATTAACTCTCTGTCTTTAGACTTAATTAGCCACCCTTTTGTTTTTAATAGGTAACCTCTAGAAATGTAACAGTAATGTTTTTTATCTTTAAAATTATATCTTCCATATCCTGAAGCAATATTTCCTGAAATTGCATCAGCAGATTGTAAAAATGGCTTTCCTACTGTATCTTTATTAAATCCTTCCCAATGGTTAACAATGTCCCAAACTTTTTGTTCAAAATCTAAACATTCTTGGTAAAGCTTTAAATCTTCTAATTTCATTTTCTCCTATTTTTTTATTAATACCCCTTATTCCTTATATAATTAACATCGCATCACCATAAGTGTAAAAACGATATTTTTCTTTAATCGCTTCTTTATAAGCTTTCATAATTAAATCATACCCTCCAAAAGCACAAGTCATCATAAGTAATGTAGACTCTGGTGTATGAAAGTTTGTAATCATACAATTAGCCAAACTAAAATCATATGGAGGGAAAATAAACCTGTTAGTCCATCCATCAAATGGTTTTAAAAATCCATCAGTAGATACTGAAGATTCCATCACTCTCATAGAAGTAGTTCCAACAGCACAAATTCTTTTCTTAGATCTTTTAGCACTATTAACTTGTTCTACACATTTCTCATTAATATGAATTTCTTCCGAATCCATTTTATGTTTTGTTAAATCTTCTACCTCAACAGATCTAAAAGTTCCTAATCCAACATGAAGCGTTAAAAAAGCAAAATCAATCCCCTTAATTTCTAATCGTTTTAAAAGGTGTTTACTAAAGTGAAGACCAGCTGTAGGTGCTGCAACAGCTCCTTCATTTTTTGCATAAACTGTTTGGTAACGGTCAGCATCTTCTGGTTCTACTTCTCTTTTAATGTATTTTGGTATAGGTGTTTCTCCTAATTTTTCTATAATTGCCTTAAATTCTTCGTAAGGTCCTTCAAATAAAAATCTTAAAGTACGACCTCTTGAAGTAGTATTATCTATTACCTCAGCAACTAAATCGTCATCACCAAAATAAAGCTTATTCCCTATTCTTATTTTTCTTGCAGGGTCAACTAAAACATCCCACAATAAACTCTCTCTGTTTAATTCTCTTAATAAAAACACCTCTATTCTCGCTCCTGTTTTTTCCTTGTTACCATACATTCTCGCAGGGAAAACTTTAGTGTCATTCATCACCATTAAATCTCCATCATCAAAATAGTCTAAAACATCTTTAAAATGTTTGTGTTCAATCTCTCCAGTTGCTCTATTAACAACCATTAATCTTGCTTCTTCTCTTTCTTCTGCAGGTCTCTCTGCAAGTAATTCTTCTGGCAATGTAAATTTGAATTTTGATAGCTTCATCTGTGTATGTTTAGGTGAAATTATAAGGGTGCAAATGTAATAATATATAACTAAAAATAAGGGATATTCTAACAAGAAAAAAAGAGGTTAATAATTAACCTCTTTTTTTTACTTTTTAGCTTTTTTACAGTTTTTATTGGCCTTCTTAATATAGAGTTCCAAAGCTCTTGTCATTGAGGGTGATTCTGGTTGAGGAGCTGCAATATCGATATTTAAGCCAGCTTCTTCAGCTGCTTTTGCTGTTGTTGGCCCAAAAACAGCAATGCGTGTGTCATTTTGTTTAAAATTTGGAAAGTTTTGATACAAAGATTTTATCCCAGAAGGGCTAAAAAATACTAAAACATCATAATTCACATCTTTTAAATCAGACAAGTCACTACAAACAGTTCTGTATAATGTTGCTGGAGAAAAGTTAATGTCACTTTCTTTTAGTAAATCAGGAATATTAGGACGTAAAATATCTGAACAAGGCAATAAATAATTACACGTTTTGTGCTTTTTAATTAATGTCATTAAATCAGCAAAAGTCTGCTGTCCATGAAAAATTTTACGCTTACGGTAAACAATATATTTTTGTAAGTAAAATGCTGTTGATTCTGAAATACAAAAATATTTCATGTCATCAGGCACTTTTACTCTAGCTTCTTCAGCAGCTCTAAAATAATGATCTACTGCATTTCTACTAGTAAAAATTACAGCATCAAAATCTAATAAATTTATTCTCTGTTGACGAAACTCTTTTGACGGAACTCCTTCTACATGTATAAAAGGTCTAAAATCAATTTTTACTTTACAGTTGTCAGCCAAGTCAAAATATGGCGATTTTTCCGTTTCTGGTTTCGGTTGCGATACTAAAACACTCTTTACTTTCAACATTCCTTTCTATATTTTTTAGTCCAATTGTATTTATTTCAAGATGAAAAAGCGATACAAAGCGACCAACGGTAAAATTTCGAGGGTGCAAATGTACAAAAATATATAGAAATACGAAACCCCTCTAGACTTTCCAATAATAACCAACCTAAATAGCCTCATTATTAATGAAATAGAGATTGCTGGTAAAGCAAAATAAGTTAGAATAATTGAAGTAGATAACCCCGAAAAATAGCATAAACCAAGAATTGGAATTAAAAAAACACCTAAAAGAAGGTTATATAATGAAATATTAAAAATGTATTCGTTTGACAAGGAAAGATCATTAAATATGAAAAATAAAACTTTTGAAAATATATACTTGAGAGTATAGATTACAATAAGAAACAAAGGGATTAACATGAAAGCCGTTATAGGGCTTTTAGTATAAGAAAAATGAATACGGTCGTTTAAATAAAAAATAAATAACGAAATACAAATAATATGATTTAGGGTTAATAACAAATTAGCTCTATGAAAAAACACTTTCTCTTCTCTTGTTATTTCTTGTGCAACACTATAATTAAATAAAGACTTTAAGCTTTGTTTAAAACGATTATTACTAAAAGCCTTAGCAAAGCCAACAACAAAAACTCCAAGTATTAACAAGATAGTTTGCCATGGATAAACATCAACTTCCTTTTTGTTTGGATTAAAAAGTATCTCTATTTCTGTTGTTTCCGTTGGAACCTCTTTTGCTTCAACATTCCTATAAGGAATAGCATTTTCATTTACGATGCCATAAATAGTGTCTTCTACCAACGTGTCATTTTGTTGCTGATTACTATCTAATAGATATGTTTTTACTTTACTCACTATACCTGCAAAAATACATTATTATCTGTTTTAATTTTTGAACAAAAAAAAGCCCTGATATATCAGGGCTTTTTTAAAAATATTTTAAACTAAATCTAGTTTTGAATCATATCAGTTTTTTTCGTTGAGTAGTTAATTTTTAAAGCATTTGCTTTTCTCAACTCTTGCTTAACATCTGTTACAATACCCATCTTTGTTTCTTGATCTACTTTTAATGACCAAGTAACCATATTTCTCTCAGCTTCATCTCTTTCATCTCTTTCCATCTCAACAAATTGAAAGATATCCTCTTTTGTTTTAAATGCATCATTTAATTGAATACGCGGAGCAGTACCAAAAGCACCTTGTAGAGCTTTAATAGGCTTTCCAATATATATGTAACTAACTAATGATTTACGTTCAAGCTTAGAAACTTCTGTAGCCTTTGGTGTAACGTTAATTACTTTTAATGATGTTTCTCTCATTACAGTAGTTACCATAAAGAAGAATAACAACATAAATACAATGTCAGGTAAAGCTGCAGTATTAACTGCTGGTTGCCCTTTTTTTCCTTTTTTTCTAAATTTCGACATTACTCTGTTCCTCCTACTTTTTTAGGTTCAGCTTCAGAAATTCTTTGAGGATAAACCTTCTTTATTGCCTTCATCTTTTCTTTAATCGATTCTGAAGAACCTGATTGCTGAGACAACTCATCATAAGATTTTCCAAATTTTTGCTGTGCCAACTCATTCCTTAACTCATTATAAGCTGCTACCAATTCGTTCTGAACTTTAATATACATCTCATAAGAAGTTCCATTATCATTTTGTAATGAAACAATCTGTTTTGAAACTAAGATATTACCAAAAACTGGAATTTCTTCTGCTTTAAACTCAGGTAAATTTGGGTTAGCAGCATTAGATGCATCAGAGACATTTGGAAAGCTTGGACTACTTTTAATAAATTCCTTTGCTTTTTCTCTTAATTCAGTTACCTGAATATATTCTCCCTCAACTAATAATTGATCATTTGCATTCACCAATATCTCAAAGATATTACGTTGCTTAATCTTATCGTTATTTTCTGGAATATCTTCAGGTGGAGGTGGCAATCTTCTAATTAACCCTGTGTCCGTATCCATTGTAGTGGTTACTAAGAAAAAGATTAAAAGCAAGAAAGCAATATCCGCCATCGAACCGGCATTTATTTCAGATATTTCTCTTTTAGCCATATTGTTCTTTAATTATTTAAACATTTTAGATACTTCAGCAAAAATAATAGAACCTATTGCTCCTATTGCTAAAATATAAAATGCTATTAAACCTGCTTCTGATTTTTTTGATGCTGCTTCATCTGCTAACAACTTCCCGTCAAGGTCAAGGTGAGTATCTCCACTTGCCATAACGTATCCTAGTACACAAACTACAACTAAAGCAACAACCCCTATTAACGCATTTTTTGCTTTTTTAGGGTTTTGCGCCATTGTAAGTATTGGAAAAACGACTGCGGTAATAGTCGCTAAGCCAATTAAGATATAGCACCATGTAATTAACAATCCTTCACTAATTGCATCAACCATAAACAAAACACTTAATAAGGCTGATACTCCAAGAAGAGCTGCTAATATTATTCTGAATAATTTAGTATTCATAGTTTTTATTTATTTGTTAATTCGTTTTTTACTAAGATGTCAATTAATGAAATTGATGCATTTTCCATATCGTTTACGATACTATCAACTTTTGCAACAATATAGTTATAAAAGATCTGTAGGATAATTGCTGCAATCAATCCAAATACAGTTGTCAATAAGGCTACTTTAATACCACTCGCAACTACTGCTGGAGAAATATCACCTGCTTCTGCAATCGCATCAAATGCGCCAATCATACCTATAACAGTCCCCATAAATCCAAGCATAGGAGCTAAAGCAATAAATAATGAAATCCAAGAAATTCCTTTCTCTAATAATCCCATTTGAACACCACCATAAGAAACAACTGATTTTTCAACCATGTCAACACCTTCATGACTTCTGTCTAAACCTTGGTAAAAAATACTTGCAACAGGTCCTTTTGTATTTCTACATACTTCTTTAGCAGCATCTACTCCACCACTTTTTAATGCATCTTCAACATTCTTTAACAATTTGTCAGAATTTGTAGTAGCCATATTTAAGTAAATGATTCTCTCAATTACGATAGCTAAACCTAAAATTAAACAGATTAAAACAATCCCCATAAATCCAGGACCACCTTCAATAAATTTTTGTTTAATAATTTGAGTGAAAGATTCATCTGCAACTGGTGCAGCTTCTTCTGTTGCTTCAGCAGGAGCAGCAGGCTCTTCGACCACTTCCTCTACTGGAGCTTCTTCAGCAACTTCTTCTGTTGCTTCTTCAGCACCTTCTTCCACCACTTCTGTAGCCTCATCTTGTGCGTAAACTGAATTAAACGTTCCGAATGTTAACATTCCGGCAACTGTTAATAATGCAAATAACTTTTTCATAGTTCTTTAAATTGTTTGTTATCTAACTTTAATTGTTTTTAAATTATTGTTTTTCTTAATTACCACTTCATAAACGGTTTAAAGATCTTGTTTTTGTTAGTTACAACCTTTAAGTGTTTATTAAATAGGACGCCAAGTTACAAAAAAAAACATTTAACACTAAACTTTTTTTATTAAGGTTATGTTAACGGTTTTTTTCTTTTGAAAATGGACTCAATCTTAATTATTTAAGGCTAAATGCTTTTTTCACTTTTGCTACATAGTTAAGCTCTTCCCAAGGGAATAATTTAACTTTTACTTTTTTCGTTTTACCTGAGCCATCAACAAATGTCTTTTCTACTTCTTCACAAACCCTTCCCATATGACCATAAGCAGCTGTTTCAGAATAAATAGGGGTTCTTAACTTAAACCTAGTTTCAATCGCATAAGGTCTCATGTCAAAAAGCTTCTCTACCTTTTTTGCAATTTGCCCATCACTAAGTTTTACTTTAGATGTTCCATAGGTATCAATAAAAATACCCATTGGTTTTGCAACTCCAATTGCATAAGCAACTTGAACCAACACTTCATCACATAACCCAGCAGCTACTAAATTTTTCGCAATATGTCTTGTTGCATAAGCAGCAGATCGATCAACTTTACTAGGATCTTTACCAGAAAATGCTCCACCACCGTGAGCCCCTTTACCACCATAAGTATCTACAATGATTTTACGCCCTGTCAACCCAGTATCACCATGTGGCCCACCAATAACAAATATTCCTGTAGGATTTACATGGTATTTGATTTTATCGTTAAATAACTTATGTAAATGTTTAGGTAATTGCTTTTTAACTCTAGGGACTAATATTTTAACAACGTCTTCTTTTATCTGCTTTAACATCTTAGCTTCTGTGTTAAAATCATCGTGTTGTGTAGACACTACAATTGCGTCAATCCTAATTGGAGTGTTATCATCATCATACTCAATAGTTACTTGAGATTTTGAATCAGGACGAAGATACTTCATCTTCTTTCCTTCTTTTCTTAAAGCAGCCAGCTCTAATAATAACATATGAGAAATTTGCAACGCTAATGGCATATAGTTCTCTGTCTCATTGGTTGCATAACCGAACATCATTCCTTGATCTCCTGCACCTTGCTCTTCTTTCTTTTTACGTTCAACACCCTGGTTAATATCTGGAGATTGTTCATGAATTGCAGATAAAACTCCACAAGAGTTTCCATCAAACATATACTCTCCTTTTGTGTAGCCAATTTTATTGATTACCTCACGAGCAATTTTTTGAACATCAACATAAGTGTTAGATTTTACTTCTCCAGCCAAAATAACCTGCCCTGTAGTAACTAAAGTTTCGCAAGCTACTTTCGATTCTTTATCAAAAGCCAAGAAGTTGTCAATTAAAGCATCAGAAATTTGATCGGCAACTTTATCTGGATGCCCCTCTGATACTGATTCGGATGTAAATAAATACGACATATTATAATTTTTTTAATTTAAATTTTAAAAAATAATGTCGGCTGAGGGCGATTGAAAGAGATACATTTTAGCATTTTTTTCTGTGGTCGCAAGCAGCCAAATTATTCCACATTGTTAATTGAATCCAAAAGTCGTATTTTTTTTTAGTTCGGACAAATACTTGCCGAATAAAAATTTAAGTAGTCAACTTCTTAAAGATTGCTTCTAAGTTTTGAGTTTCTTTTTGGATAGTTAACACAACTAAATCATTCTCCATCGCATATTGAAAAATATTGTTTCTCACTTTGTCATTTTCCACTTCAAAAGCCCAAGTCTTATCCTTATGTTTTTTAACTCTTATGACTCCAACAATATTTTTTAGATGATTAGAATTTGCATCTTTATCAAACTCAACCATTAAAACTAAATTGCTTTTTTGCTGCTGACCCAGGTCTTGTGTTTTATCATTCGCAACAATTTTACCTTGATTAATAATAATGGTTTTATCGCAAATAGCTTCTACTTCCTGCATAATGTGTGTAGAGAGCATTATCGTTTTTTCTTTACCAATATTTTTAATTAACCCTCTTATTTCTTCTAATTGATTCGGGTCTAATCCTGTAGTGGGCTCATCTAAAATCAATACCTTTGGGTCATGAATCATAGCTTGAGCCAAACCGACTCTTTGTCGGTAACCTTTTGATAAAGCTCCAATTTTTTTGTTCTGCTCAATTCCTAACCCAACAATATCAATCATTTCTTTCACTCGGGCTTTTCGGTTGCCTATTTTATGTACACCTCCAATAAAGTCTAAATATTCCTTAACATACATATCTAAGTATAAAGGATTATGTTCTGGTAAATAACCTACTTGTTTTTTTACATCTATAGGATTGTTTATTACATCAAAACCACACACTTTAACATCTCCTGTTGTTTGTGGAATAAAACAAGTTATAATTTTCATCATTGTTGATTTCCCTGCTCCATTAGGCCCTAAAAATCCAACAATACTTCCTGGCTCTATAGAAAATGACACGTTATCTAAAGCTTTTTGCTTTCCATAAATTTTAGTGACATTTTTTACCTCAATACTCATAACCTAAAAATTAAATTCTTTATAATTTACTTTACGAAAGTACCCAAAATAGCTTAATGGTTTTTATTACTTTTGGTTGAGTTTATGAAAGGTGTTGTAATAAAATCTACAGGTAGTTGGTATGTTGTTCGTTTAGAAAACGGAGAACTAGTTAATGCACGTATAAAGGGAAAATTTAGAATGCAGGGCATAAAAACAACTAACCCTGTTTCTGTTGGTGATAATGTTACAATGGCTGAAGAAGAAGATGGAACAGCAGTCATAAATGCTATAGCAGATAGGAAGAACTATATTATTAGAAAATCAGTAAACCTTTCAAAACGCTCGCATATTATTGCTGCAAATGTAGATCAAGCTATTTTGGTGGTTACACTTTCTCAACCTCAAACTTTTACAGCTTTTATCGATAGGTTTTTAGTTTCCGCAGAAGCTTACCATATCCCAACTATTATTGTTTTTAATAAGATTGATGTTTATACGTCTGAAGAGTTAGAGGAATTGGCATACTTAAAAGCAGTTTATTCTCAAATTGGTTATCAATGTATTGAAACTTCTGCAACAGAAAACATTAACATTAATCTAGTTAAAGAATTAATGAAAGATAAAGTAAGTGTTGTCTCTGGTCATTCTGGTGTTGGAAAATCTACTTTATTAAACACTATTGAATCCAACTTAAATTTAAAAACAAGTGAGGTTACCGATAGTCACAAATTAGGAAAGCACACCACCACTTTTGCAGAAATGTTTGAGTTAAGTTTTGGCGGATTTATTATAGATACCCCTGGAATTAAAGCTTTTGGGCTAATTGATTTTGACAAAAATGAACTTTCTCATTATTTTATAGAAATGCGAGAACTTTTAAATAACTGTCAGTTTAGCAACTGTGTGCATATTAATGAGCCCAAATGCGCCATTAAAGATGCTGTTGAAGAACATGGTATTGCTCCTTTTCGATACAAAAACTATGTGAGCATGTTTGAAGATGATGAGGACGAAAACTATCGGGGTTTAGGATATTAATTATGAGAGCAGTTATCCAAAGAGTTTCTGAAGCTTCTGTTACTATTGACAATAAAGTCAAGAGTAAAATAAATTCTGGCTTATTGATTTTATTAGGCATTGAAGATGCTGATACTATAGAGGACATTGATTGGTTATCTGGAAAAATTACTCGTTTACGCATTTTTAGAGATGAAAATGGAGCGATGAATTTATCTATTAAAGACATTAATGGAGAAATTATACTAGTGAGTCAATTTACTTTACATGCAAATACAAAAAAAGGAAATAGGCCATCTTTTATAAAAGCTGCCAAACCTCATGTTGCTATACCTTTATATAATTCGTTTATAACTCAATTAGAAACCAAATTAGAAAAACCAATACAAACTGGTGAATTTGGTGCTGACATGAAAGTGCAATTAATTAATGATGGGCCTGTTACAATAACTATTGATTCAAAAAATAAAGAATAAAAAAGCCCTTCCGAAAACTGAAGGGCTTTTTTATTTTGTTTCAATTCTTCTTATTGAACTACTAATTTTTGTTGTTGAACTTTGTTTCCAACTGTTAAAGTAACAATGTAAATTCCTTTATCAAAGTTATTTGTTAATATCGGAAGCTTAACTGTTCCACTAATGTTATAATCTCTTTGAGCAACAATTTTACCACTCATATCCATAATCGTAACGTTAACATTGTCGTTATTGCTATTAGTTAAGTCAATAAATGTTGTCCCATTTGTTGGATTAGGAAATAACTTAAAGTTATCTTCATTAGTTAAATCTTCAGTCTCAATAGATGTTGAACAAACAGCAAGTCCATTAGAAACTGCTCCAGCAATAGTGGTATAACCAGCATTATCTATATCTCCTGCAGGGTCAATTAACATCCCTACGATATGCATTTTAGAATCATCCCAAGCAGCAGGAAGTGTAAAACTAAAACATACTGTGTGTGTGCTACCATTTGCAATACTTGTTGGGAAAGCTCCTGTTTGGCCTGTAAATGAAGGCACAATAGTTCTTCCAACATGATCATAAACCATTTGTGAAGCCGGCACTGGGTTTGGTAAGTTCTCATAACCTCCCATCGGTCCAGAACCTCCGCCTGCATAAGCATTAGATTGAGCATATCCAGTAGTTCCAGTAACTCCATCTTCAGTTAATACACAAGCAACTCTCCAGTTCCCAGAAGCAGCAACTTGAAAGTCATAAGTTAAAGAAACCTCTAACTGCCTTGTGCTAGAATTATAAGTTGCTCCATTAGTTACTGTAGCAGTAGGGGGTATTACAATTCTTTGTAAGAATGATTGCTCCATAGTTGACGGATCATTATCCGGACCTCTATCCACAACCGAACTTGGGTAACCACTAATTAGTGTCCCTAATCCTGAATCATAAGTTGGGTCAGCCATTGGGTCATTATTATGAACAGCAACCCCTGCCCAAAATCCTGAGTAAGTAGTTTCCATATAATCCATAAAAACAGCGCCTCTAGGACACCATTGACACCAAGTCCCTGTAGCTTCTTCACCCACTACAATTTTTCCTACTGCAGGAGTAACAGGGTTAATTGTTATCGATTTAGAATCATCATTAGGGTCAGCATCTGGTCCAGCTCCATTTACATTAGAAATAGTCACTGTTAAATTATTACTTCCACCTAATAAAGTAGCAGGAGTAGCAAAAGTGTGATTATATGTTGCTAATGAAGCTAAAGAAATAGGTCCAACACTTTCCATTACTGGAGGATTTGCTCCGTAAGTATATGTAATATCAAATGATGTAATGTTGCTTGAACCTAAATTTCTAACTGTACAATCAACGTTAGAAGATTGTCCCGCGATACCACCTAGTTGGTTTACAAAAGTTACACCACCATTAACAGCTGGTAATGACGCAGGAATATGATTATAACTCACATCATCAATATAAAATTCTGATTGCTCATTCCCACCTTCTGCAGCTGGGTTTGTTGGGTATAAATCTAAAATTCCTATTGAGTTTGTTGGGTTTGAAAAACTTCCTTGACTAACATTATTGATGTATAATTCCCATAAGTTAGTTGTTAAATTGATTTCTAATCTTAAGTTAAACCATTGACCAACAGGATAAGTAGTTGATAAGAATGGCGTTCCAGAGTTAGAAAGCTTTAGTGTTCCATCTTCTAACATAAAACAATCAATTGCCCATACCCCGCCTACAACATGTGTTTCTTGCATATTAAAATAAGCTCCTTTATTAGGAACTACAAAAAAGTTAGACTCATATGTAAAACTTCCAGAAGTATAAACTTGTGCAAATTTTAATATTACATCATCTGGCCCACCACCTGTGGTAGTTGACAAAAAATGAACTGAATTAGATCCGCTTGCAGCTTGAGTAGTAGATATTGGCGCATCTTCAGGGCCACCAGCTCCACCAACAGTCCATGTATCCCAGTCGGTTGGGTTAGTTTGTACTAACAAATTTCCTGGAGAGTAACTCTCAAAATCGTCAGTAAAAATTTGGGAAAATAAAGATGCTGAAGTAACAACACTTAACCCCATTAATAATAATTTTTTCATTGTTTTTTAGTTTAGTTAGTAATTTGATATCACAAAATAGAGATTTTAAGCCATTATTAACAAGTTAAAAACCAAGGATATCTATATTAATACTTCTTATTATTAAATTGCTAACATTCTAAGATTCTATGTTCACAGATAATTCAACAGAAAAATAGCTATTAACAGCAAATGCTTCTTGGAATCCTAGAGCTTTTATTCTAAAACGGTAAGTGAACCCTTTTTTGTAAGCCCATTTATATCAATAATGTAAAAATATGTTCCAACTGGAACTTTAACCCCAGCTGTTGTTCTTCCATCCCAACCAATATTTAATCCTTGAGAATCAAATAATTTTATACCCCATCTATTAAAAATTGTAATATTGGTACAATTGCTTACCTCATTTGGCAAATCTAATTTAAATAGATCATTCATTCCATCACGATTTGGAGTGAATACTTTTGGTGGATCAATATTAAAATAATCGTCAAAATTATCTGGATTAATTACTAAGCTAGATGTGTCTGGACAAATCCCTCCACTATAAGCAGTTAAAAGAACTGTAGAATTAGATCCGTAAGGAAAAATATAGTTAGGGCTAATTTCTGTTGAAGTTTCTCCATCCCCAAAATCCCATAAATAAGAGATTGCTCCTGTGCTTAAGTTTGTAAATTCAGCTAAGACTCCCTCACATAGGGGGTTTAAATCAGCAGTAAATGCAGAAGTTGGTTTTGATTCAGCTGTAATTGTAATAGAGGTAGTATCAACACAGCCATTAGTATCTGTTATAGTAACTAAGTAAGTTATTGTTACTTGGGTAACTGTAATCGGATTAAATATTGTGTCATTTGATAGGTCTGTTGATGGAGTCCATAAGTAAGTTGCGCCTACTGGCGCATTAACTGTTAACTGCATTGCGTCTCCAATACATATTATAGTATCATTTAAGTCTGGCACATTCAGCTGATTAATCGTTACTAAAACACTGTCAAAATTGGAGCATCCGTTTGAGTCCGTTCCTGTTAAATAGTATGTTGTTGTAAATGATGGACTTGCAAGTGGGTTGGCGATAGTATCATTTGACAACCCTAATGCAGGTGTCCAAACATAATTTAATCCCCCCGATGCATTAAGTTGAACAGAATCTCCAGAACAAACACTAGCAGCAGAGCCAGCGGATATATTTGGTAAAGGATTAACATTAACTGTTAATGAATCAAAAGCTCTACAGCCATTTGAATCAGTAACTAAAACAATAAATTCTAGCGTATCATTTGGAAAGCTATTTGGATTAAAGATAGTTGAGTCTGAAAGGAAACTTCCGTTGTTCCATAAGTAGTTTATTCCGCCTGATGCATTAAACTGAACAGAATCACCAAAACAGATGTCTAAATCAGGTCCTGCATTAGGATTTGGAGGCGGGTTAACAAATATAGTAACTGAATCAATAGCAGTACAAGTATCATTTGTTGCAACCACATAATAGGTTGTTGTAACTGTTGGAAATGCTGTAGGATTTGCAAGAGTGTCATTATCTAGAGTCGCATTTGGAAACCATGAATAAGATGTACCGTTCGGTGAAGTTGGCGCTCCCCCTAACGTAATACTATCCCCAAAACAAATGGTAGTATCAACACCAGGGTCTATTGGAACTTCATCATCAACAATTACTCTAACGGTGTCATTACTTGAACATCCGTTAATATCAAAACCTATTAAAATATAATCTGTTGTATCTAGAGGGAATGCAATAGGATTGGATATTGTACTATCATTTAATCCTAATGAAGGTGTCCACAAATAAGTTAATCCTCCAGTAGCATTTAACTGAGTAGAATCTCCTGAACAAAGCCAAACATCTGGCCCAGCATTTATAACTGGAAGAGGGTTAACAGTAACTACTACACTTGCAGTATCTGTACAGTTATTTCCATTCGTTACAGTGACAATGTAGGTTGTTGCTCCTGTTGGGCATGCTATTGGATTAAATATGGTGGAATCAGAAAGTGTTCCTCCTGGACTCCATAAATAATTTGTTCCGCCACCAGCTAATAATTGGGCGCAATCTCCAAGACAAACTGACGTATCATTACTAATTGTTATTAGGGGTAAACTATTCACAGACACAATAACGCTATCAGTATTAACACATCCATTTGCATTTGTTCCTACTACATAATAAGTTGTTGTTGTTGGAGGAAAAACTATTGGATTTGAAAGTGAAGAATCATTAATGTTTGTATTTGGGGTCCATGCATAAGTAATTGCACCAGTAGCAGACAATTGAATTGAATCTCCAAAACATATCGATGTGTCAAGGCCTGCATCAACAATTGGCAATGAATCAACTATGATTGTAACACTTGCTGTATCTGTACAATTATTTCCGTTAGTTACTGTAACAGCATATGTTGTAGTAACAAGAGGACAAGCAGTTGGATTAAACACCGTTGAATCTGAAAGTGTTGCTCCTGGTGACCATGAGTAACTAGTGCCTCCTGTAGCAAAAAGTGGAGCACATGTGCCAAGACAAACTGAAGTGTCAGGGCTTGTTGTAATTATTGGTAATGGGTTAACCGTTATTGTTGTGCTTGATGTGTCAAAACATCCATTGATATCGGTTCCTGTAACTATATATGTTGTTGTTCCTGTTGGACATGCAACCGGATTAAATATGGTGTCATTTGAAAGCCCTCCTGAAGGAGTCCATACATAACTTAAACCTCCAGAAGCATTCATCTGATAACAAGCCCCTAAACATAATGAAGTATCGTTACTTGAGGTTATTGTTGGGCTTGGATTCACAGACACAATAACACTATCAGTATTTACACATCCATTTGCATTTGTTCCTACTACATAATAAGTTGTTGTTGTTGGAGGAAAAACTATTGGATTTGAAAGTGAAGAATCATTAATGTTTGTATTTGGGGTCCATGCATAAGTAATTGCACCAGTAGCAGACAATTGAATTGAATCTCCAAAACATATCGATGTGTCAAGGCCTGCATCAACAATTGGCAATGAATCAACTATGATTGTAACACTTGCTGTATCTGTACAATTATTTCCGTTAGTTACTGTAACAGCATATGTTGTAGTAACAAGAGGACAAGCAGTTGGATTAAACACCGTTGAATCTGAAAGTGTTGCTCCTGGTGACCATGAGTAACTAGTGCCTCCTGTAGCAAAAAGTGGAGCACATGTGCCAAGACAAACTGAAGTGTCAGGGCTTGTTGTAATTATTGGTAATGGGTTAACCGTTATTGTTGTGCTTGATGTGTCAAAACATCCATTGATATCGGTTCCTGTAACTATATATGTTGTTGTTCCTGTTGGACATGCAACCGGATTAAATATGGTGTCATTTGAAAGCCCTCCTGAAGGAGTCCATACATAACTTAAACCTCCAGAAGCATTCATCTGATAACAAGCCCCTAAACATAATGAAGTATCGTTACTTGAGGTTATTGTTGGGCTTGGATTCACATTTATATCAACTGTGTCAGAGTTAGTACAATTATTTGAATCTGTTATAGTTACTATGTATTGTGTAGAAACTAAAGGTGAAGCATTAGGGTTTTGAAGAGTATCATCATTAAGCGATGTGTTTGGTGTCCACAAATAACCTGCATTTAATGGCCCAGTAGGTGAGCCTCCAATAACAATAGATTGCCCTTCACAAATAGTAGTATCGTTTCCTGCATCAACAATTGGTTGAGGATTAATAGCAACAGTAACAACATCAAAGTCAACACAGCCATTAGAGTCAGTGACCGTAACAGTGTAAGTTGTAGTTGCAAGAGGTGAAGCCAAAGGATTGGCTAATGTATCATCATTTAATGTTGGTGATGGGCTCCATAAATATGAAGATCCTAAAGGTCCTGTTGGTGCTCCACCAATAACTACAGAACCAACAACACATATTCCTTGATCAGGACCTGCATCAACAGATGGTAATTGATTAATTGTAATTGTAACAGTATCATTACTAAAACAGCCATTTGTATCTGTTCCAGTAACAATATAAGTGGTTGTAACAAGAGGGCACGCTATGGGGTTAGCTATAGTGTCATTTGAAAGGCCTGTTGATGGGCTCCAAACATAAGAGCTAGCTCCAGATGCATTTAATTGTACACATATGCCATCACAAACTGAAGTGTCATTATTTGTAACTACTGTAGGTGAAGGGTTAACAGTAATTTCAACACTATCAATTCCAGAACAACTGTTAGTATCATTTATGCTAACAATATAAGTGGTTGTGACAAGAGGGCACGCTATGGGGTTAGCTATAGTGTCATTTGATAGGCCTGTTGATGGTGTCCAAGAATAGGAATTTCCACCAGAAGCGTTCAATTGAACACAATCACCATCACAAATTGTAGTGTCGTTAGTAATTGTAATTAAAGATAAAGTGTTAACCTGAATGGTTATACTATCTGAGCCAATACAACCTAAAGAATCTGTTACTGTTACTGTATAAACAGTTGTTAATGATGGTGTAGCTATAGGATTAGGAATTGTATCGTTTGAGAGCCCAGTTGATGGTGTCCAAAGATAACTTACCCCACCAGCAGCATTTAATTGAATAGAATCTCCTAAACATAATGAGGTATCTAGACCAGCATCAATTGTGGCAGAACCAACTGTAACTGTTACTGTATCATAACCAATACAAACGCCATTATCAACTGCAACAACATAGGTTGTTGTTGTTGTTGGCGAAACTGAAGGATTTGTTAGAGTTGAATCATTCATATTGGTTGATGGGGACCAAGTAAAAGTAGTTCCAATAGGTCCTGTCGGACTACCTCCAATTTGAATGGTGTCTCCTAAACATAAATTTGTATCAGCACCAGCATCCGCAGGCGGTGAAGCAATTATAGTAATAGCTGTATCAATTGATATAGAAGGGCATCCACAATCACTTATTGCATTAACTGTTACAAGTCCGGCTCCTACATTTGGCCAGTTGACATTAATATTATTAGTCCCTTGTCCTGAAATAATGGTTCCATTAGTTACAGTCCAATTAAATGTATAACCAGGTATCTGTGGGGTTGTGTAATTAGCAAAATCATTTTGACATACAATTATCGGCCCTATAATTGAGTCTGGTGGAGTTGCAGGTTCTACAGTAACCTGATATACAACATTTGTAGTTTTAGGCGGACAACCATTATCTGTAACTGAAACTGTAAATAGGTATGGTAATGCTTGAGCAGTACCACATGCAGTTTGCCAAAAGAAATTTGCAGTAACAGTAGAGTCACCTATAACCAAAGAGTCTAATGTAGCAGCTGGATTTACAAAAGAAGTATCAAAAATTTGACCTGTGGTGGTTAGCTCTAAGCTATCTCCATTAGCATCTACAAAAGTTATCGGAAAAGTAAGGGTGTCACATTCTTGTATAGTATAATTCGTTATTCCACTACCGCCAACTGCAGATAAATTGGGAGCTGGGTTAGGGGGGCAATTAATAACCAACAACTGTAAGTCTCGCCTAGTTATACCAATCACATTACCATTTCTAATTTCTTTTATTTCTACAGCAACAACAAAATTTCCTAAAGTAGGTGACATATATTCTGTTAATCCGGTAGCTCCATTAATAAAGCTATGTCCTGTTGCCCCAAAAGGTTGAGCTGTGTTATATCCACCTGCATAATTTACATTTACTATTGGCCAATTTAATGGTGTTGGTGGAAAAGGTCCTCCAGCATCTGCCATTGGAGTAACAAAGCTAAAGACCAATTGATCTCCGTCTGGATCAATAGCTGTATTTAAAATTGAAACTGTATCATTTATACATAAAAAAGGAACAGGATCATCTGAAAAAACTGGAGAGCTATTATTGACTAATGTAGGAGGAATATATGCATGAAAAGACATGGCAGTACCACCAGGATTTAATAAATTTGTTATAGATGCATTTCTTGCGAAATTTGTAAAATACATATGATAGCCCGTGAAGCTTAGAGGAAGATCTACAGTAGCTTCATAAATTCCTTTATAAATGCAGACTGCCTGGCCAACAGGGCAACCACTTGCAATCGGTGGATCTACTCTTTCTGAATCTACTAAATTTAAGTTTAAGTTAGTAACTAAAGCTTTATTACCCCCTAACATAGGTGTGTTAGCTGAAACGTCATGATCATATATAGCAACAGGTTGAGTCTGAACTGGTAGAGGTATGTTAGAAAATGCATCACAATTATTATAAACAGTCAGGATGATTTTATATCTAAAATTTCCTCCAAACTGACCAAGATACTCATAACCCAAACTCCCTCCAACTAGGTGAGAAGCAAAAGAAGATCCACTAATTGCTAATAGAACAATAAATACTAGTAATTTTTTGATCATTTAATGTTGATTTTTTTAGTTGTAACCCCTTTCTCACTTTTTATATTTAAAAAATAAAGCCCATCTTTTAATCTAGAGACATCTATTTGTACCTGACTACTTCTATTTAAAGAATTGTCAGATAACACTATCTGCCCCATTGTATTGAAAATGATTATTTCATTAATAACTGAAGAATTTTCAGCCCTAATATTTACTATGTCAGAAGCTGGGTTAGGATAAACTGTGAATTCCTCACTATTATCAAGTAAATCATTAATTCCTGTAGTTGTACATGTCCAGTTTAATTCAAAACCGGGGTCAGTTGCAAAATTATTAGAAACCTGCCTTATAGTAATGCTTCCCCCTGAAGAACTTAAGGGAGGTGGTAAAAAGTTTCCTTGAAAAGCTCCCAACAATGGGCTTGAAGTATTAGGGCCATCATACACTAGAAGAGTGTCTCCCTGATTTGTAGTAAAATCAAAGGATACAAAATTAATATCTACTTGCGTTGCTCCAGTTGGTTGAATTGTAAATACTCCATCTGTATTATTTGAATAATTATTAAAAGATCCCCCGTCATCAAATAAAGTTCCACTACACGCAGTAACATTTATAGCAGGAGCGCTTGTTGGCATAGTTAGATTTGTACAATTTACATTTATATAATTAAATTTAACTGCAGAATCTTGACCAAAAGCATTAGTTGTAACCAAACTAACAGTATAATTTCCTGGGGCTGAATAAAAATGACATGGGTTTTGTAATGTGCTAGTATCACCATCTCCAAAGTACCAAATCCACCCTGTTGGCAAGCTTGAGGATAAATCTGTAAAGCATATCGTATCAGAACATGTAGATGTTATAGACGCTATAAAATTTCCATTTGGAGGCAAAGTGTTTGGTTCTATTATCAAGCCATAATCTTCAGTTTGTCCAAAGTCGTTAGCATCACAAGCATTTTGAGCTGGTCCAACAACATCAGATGAAACTCTCATTCTTAATGCAGTATTTAAAACTGCCCCAGAAGGAATAAGATAATTAACCGAAGGATTATATGAATTTGGCGCATCCATAACTAATTCATTAGTATTGTTAAATGACCCATCATTATTAAAATCAATCCATACTCTTGTGTCTTGAGCATTATTTATACCTGTTTTAATAGTTATTGAATGTATTGTCCCCTCTGTAACAGTAGTTGAATAAGTACATGAATAATCTTGATACCCTTCAACACCATCCAAAGAAGGGTTACTAATAGTATTAAAATCTACTTGATAAACTCCGTAATCACAACAATATGCAGATGTTACTGGCGAACATGATGCAGCTAACAATTGTCCAGCAGTATTTATTGTCACGTAATTAACAATAGAGTCTATATTTCCTCCATTAGCATTAGTTGCTGTTAGCTTTATCGTGTAAACACCATCAGCAGCATATGTGTGGCAAGGGCTCTGCTGAAAAGAAGTGTTACCATCACCAAAATCCCACAACCAACCTGTTGGTGCATTTAAAGATAAATCAGTAAAACAAACCGTACCACTGCAAGAGGTAGTAGGAGATGCACTAAAGATTGGAGTTGGAGGATTAGGATTAGCAATTATAATAATTGTATAATCTTCTGCTTGACCAAAATCTAAATCTGCACAAGGTGTTGGTGCAGCGCTAAAATCATAATCGGAAGATACTCTCATTCTTAATGGTGTTCCTAATACTGCACCTGCAGGAATATTAATGTTTCCAGATGTATTATTAAGCGATGAAGCTGTAAAAACTCTTTCAGTAACATCATTTAGCACTCCATCATTATTAAAATCTATCCAAGCAGCATAGTTTTGAGTTGATGCTGCCGATGTTTGAATAGATAACGTATAGCTCTGTCCTTCTAAAACTGTTGTTTGAAAACAGGTGAAATCACTATAACCATCAACTCCATCGCCTGAATTATTATTTATAGAGTTAAAAGTTACGTTTGTCATTCCAAAACCACAACAATATGTTAGTGTGTTAGGGGTACACGATGATGCAACAGGTGTTGGAGCAGAAAGGTTAACATTTATGTAATTAGTAAATATTGTAGTATCACACCCAAAAGCATTACAAGCAATTAAAGTAACAGTATAATTCCCAGAAGCAATATATGTGTGAGAAGGGTTTTGGTTGGTTAATAGCGGTGAACCATCTCCAAAATTCCAGCTCCAGCTTGTTGGATTATTTGTTGATAGATCTGTAAAATTAACAACCCCAGAACATGTGCTTGTTGTGTTAGCCATAAAACTTGAAACAGGTGGAACTGCAGCAGAATTCCAATCAAAAATCATGTTAGGTCTTTCATTGACAAAGCCAGTAGTAAAGTTTGAACCACAAACTCCTGAAGCATCTTGCCGGTAAAAAACAGAGCTGTTATGAGAGGTGGTAGTTAAAAAAGTAGTCGCATTAGCAGTCCAGCTAGTATTATTAAAACATGTTTCTATTAATAAGTTTGAAACACCATCCCAATAAAAAGGTGATGAAAAAACGTGAGTGTTCAATCCAGCATTTTCAGTATAAGTTAATGGGTTTAATACAGTAGTCAAACCTGTTTCAAATGCTACTAAATTTGTGGTAAGAGTGTTCTTCATTGAAATTGTAAAGCCAGTTAATGGGATTCCATTGGCTTGATCAACAACAAATGCCATGTTGTTAATATTTCCAGCAGTCATTCCTGCAGTATTCAATTCTGCTGCCGTAATTAAAAATTGATGCTTTGCTCCCCAAAAAAAGTTGCCGTAAGGTGCTGGATAGCTACCAGTTGCATTAGTTGCAGTTCCTGTTCCAACAACAATTGTAGCAGAATATAAATCATTTATCGTTAATAAAAATGCAAATATGCTAAGAAATAATATTCGTGATATTTTCATAAAAAGTACGTTAGTGCCCCCCAATTTAGGTTAAAGATATTTAATATCAAACTGTAACAGCCTTCTTTTTAATTAATAATTCCATTCCTAAGATAGATATTTTAGCAATTAAGTTGCATATTTTTGAATTAAAAAATTTATAATGACATTAATTAAAACACTTTTAGGCAAAACCCCTGCCTTTGGCAGCAACTGTTACTTGGCAGAAAACGCTACTATTATTGGCGATGTTATAATGGGGAATGATTGCAGCATTTGGTTTAGTGCTGTTTTAAGAGGGGATGTTCACTACATTAAAATGGGTAACAAAGTAAACATACAAGATGGAGCTGTAGTTCATGCTACTTATAAAAAGCACCCTACGAATATTGGCAACAATGTTTCTGTAGGACATAATGCTCTAGTTCACGGCTGCACAATTAAAGACAATGTATTGATTGGTATGGGAGCAATCGTAATGGATGATGTAACCATAGAAAGCAATACTATTATTGCAGCTGGAGCAGTAGTTTTACAAGGAACAAAAGTAGAGGGTGGTTGTATTTATGCAGGGGTTCCCGCTAAAAAAGTTAAAGAAATTAGTCCAGAATTACTAGAAGGAGAAATAAATCGAATTGCTGAGAGCTATGTGATGTATTCTGGATGGTACAAAGAAGAGCAATAGTTTTTAAGCTTTTTTAATCTTTTCTTCAATTTTACTAGTAGAATAACCTTCAACAAACTGAATTACCTCAACTTTTCCGCCATTTGATTTAACCACATCAGAACCAACAATATATTTTTTGTCAGTTTTATCTATACAATTAGCATCATAATCTCCACCCTTTACCAATACGTTAGGTTTAATTGAGTTTATTATCTCATAAGGGGTGTCATCTTTAAAAATCACAACTGCATCTACAAAATCTAATGCAGCAATAATTAACGCTCTTGAGTTTTCATCTTGAATTGGCCTGCCATCTCCCTTGTTTAATTTTTTTACTGAACTGTCTGCGTTAACAGCAACAATCAATTTGTCTGCAAAATCAGAAGTTTGGGCTAAGTATTCTATATGACCACGATGCAAAATATCAAAACACCCATTAGTAAAAACAATGGATTGATTTTGAGTTTTCCATTTTTCCACTACTGAATCAATATCAGAAATAATTTTACTTTTTATGAATATTATTTTACTCATATTAATTTAGCTGGGTTAGTAAAAGGCAATGCAAAAAGTGAAATTAAGCCTGTTAAAATTGTAAAAGCAGTTAAAAATGTCCATGCTAACAAACCAAATGATTCTGCATTTTCAATACCATACAAATTACCTAAAACTGCCGAAACCATTATAGGGTATAAACCAATCCCTCCAGGTGTAGCAGATATTGCAATTCCTCCAACTGTAAATGCAGCAAAAACTGCTGCTATGGGCAAGTTAGATGTTTCAGGCAAAGCAAAAGAACAAATCCAAATACAAGCCAAATAACACAACCATATTAGCAACGTATGAAAAATATATGCTCCTCTTTGTTTTAATTTTAAAATTGTTTTAACCCCTTCAAATATTCCCTTTAGTATTCCCAGTACTTTATTTCTCAATTTCTCAATTACAAAAACCATTATTCCTCCTGTCAAAATTAATCCTCCAATAACAAAATAAACCCAAGAAGGAATGCTTGACCCTGATTTGCTGCTTTCTGAAATTTGATTAAAAGCTTCAATATCTTTTTGTAAGTAAAATGTAACCATCATAACTATTCCGAGCATCAACATGTCAATTATACGCTCAACTATAATTGTCCCAAATACCTTATCAAATGATGCATCTTTCTCGTATTTCGCATAATACCCAGCTCTAGCTACTTCTCCTGAACGAGGAATGGTTAAATTAATTAAGTAACCTATCATTACACTGTGATACATCTTAGAAAAAGTAGGCTTATAACCCAGTGGCTCCAACATATACTTCCAGCGGTAAGATCTACTCATATGGCTTACCAACATAACCAACATTCCTAAAGACAAATAAATATAATCTGCTTGTAAAAAAGCCTCTTTAAGGTTTGTTAATTCTACTTCAGATAATCTTGAAATAAAAAACCATGTTAAGTATACCCCTATCCCTAATGGAATTACAATTTTCAATATTGTAGCTATACTTTTTTTCAAATAACTTATTTTAATTGATTGGTTGTTTCATCTGGAAATATAAGGGTCGGTTTAAATGCTTTAGCTTCTTCAAAACCCATAATTCCGTAAGCAATAATTATTACAATATCATTTACCGCAACCCTTCTAGCAGCTGGCCCATTAAGACATATTTCTCCAGAACCTTTTTTCCCTTTAATCACATAAGTTTCTAAACGCTCCCCATTGTTAATGTTAACAATTTGAACTTTTTCACCTTCAATGATATTTGAAGCCTCCATTAAATCCTCATCAATAGTAATGCTTCCTATATAATTTAAATCTGCCTCAGTAACTCTTACCCGATGTATTTTAGATTTTACTACTTGTACTTGCATAACAGGTGATAAATTTAATTAATAATTGTCATATTATCGATAAGTCTAACCTCACCAACATTAACCGCTGTAAAAGCAATAGGATAGTCTGAATCTTCCCAATTAATGACTGGTAACAAGGTGTTTCCATCTGCTATTTCAATATATTCTGTTTTCAAAAATGGATTAGCATCAATTTTATCTCTATAATTTGCCTTAAGTTCTTGAGGGTTAAAAGCAGTTTTGTTTAAGGTAATATATTTCAATTCGCTACTAATATTTGCCGCTGCAATTTTTTCGTCTTCGGACAATCTTAAGTTTCTTGAACTCATAGCTAAACCTGATGCTTCTCTTACAGTAGGAGCTCCCATAACTTTTGTGTTAAACCCTGTTTGCTTAGCAACTTCTTTTACTACTGCCAGTTGTTGAAAATCTTTTTCACCAAAAAAAGCAAAATCAGGATTTATAATTTCAAAAAATCTTTCAATAACTATTGCTACCCCATTAAAATGTCCTGGGCGATGTTCACCTTCCATAACAGATGAAAGTATTCCAAAATCAAAATCTTTCTCAATTTTATTCGGATACATCTCTTGAGCCGAAGGACAAAAAACAACATCACATTTTGCCGCTTCTAAATGCTTTAAATCAGATTCTAAAGTTTTAGGATAATTTGTAAAGTCGTCTTGTTTATTAAACTGAATAGGATTAACAAAAATGCTACAAACAGTAATGTCACATTTCTGTTGCGAAAATTCAACCAAAGATACATGCCCTTTATGTAAAGCTCCCATTGTCGGCACGAAACCGATAGATTTTCCTTTTTGTTGTTCAAAAAACAACTGCAACTCCTCTATTGTGTTAACTACTAGCATAATACTTCCCCTGCCAAATTTTTCGCAAAATAAGTAATTTATTTACTCATATCCACACATTATTAGGATGAAAGCTATTAATAAACTTGACAAACAGCTTAATTTATAGTATCTTTGCAAACTAAATTAAAGGCAGGCTATATGAAAAAGAAGAAGATTTTATTTATTTCCCAAGAAATTACTCCTTACCTAGAAGAAAACGAATTATCACATATTGGCAGACACCTACCACAAGGCATTCAAGAAAGTGGTAAAGAAATTAGAACATTTATGCCTCGCTTTGGATGTATTAATGAAAGGCGAAATCAACTTCATGAAGTTATTCGTTTATCAGGAATGAATTTAATCATCAATGACAATGATCACCCTTTAATTATTAAAGTTGCCTCAATTCAAGCTGCTCGTATGCAGGTTTATTTTATTGATAGTGAGGATTATTTTCAAAGAAAAGCTATTTTCAATGACAAGGAAACAGGTAAATTCTTTAAAGATAACGATGAAAGAGCAATCTTTTTTGCAAGAGGAGTTTTGGAAACTGTTAAAAAATTAGGTTGGGTACCAGATGTAATTCATTGCCATGGGTGGATGACTAGTTTAATCCCTTTATATATTAAAACATCATATAAGAAAGACCCTATTTTCGAAAATTCAAAAGTAGTTTTCTCTGTTTACAATAATGAGTTTAAACCTGCGTTAAACAAAAACTTTGCTAAAAAAGCAATGATGGATGATATTACTGAAGAAGATATGTCTGGTTTTGGGAATACTTCTTTTGTTGGGTTAAATAAAGCAGCTATGGATATTTCTGATGCTGTTATAAAAGCAAGCGAAAATGTTCATCCTGATTTAGAAGAGCACTTCCAGGGAATTGATAAACCTAAATTAGGTTATCAAAATATGGAAGAATATGTTAAGGCTTATGATGGACTTTATGATGAAATATTAGAAGAGACTGAAGTATTACAAGATTGAAAATGACAGAAAAAAATTTAACTTTTTATACGCGGAAAGCTTTGTGGTTTTCCGCTATATTTTTTTTAATAGGGTTTGTTTCGTGTAAAAAAGACGGGGAGTTAGACCCCGACTTTGATGATGGTGGTTTAGCAATAAACTTCGTTGATACTTTTTCAATAACTACTCAGGTTGTTCAAGAAGATTCTTTAAGATCAGATTTGTCAATCTATAATTTATTAGGCTTGTATCATGACCCTGTTTTCGGCCCTATGTCTTCTAGTATTTATACTCAGATATTACTTACAGGTGTTAATTTAGATTTTGGAGCAACCCCCGTTTTAGATTCAGTTGTACTCACATTGGATTATGAAGCCTTGTATGGTGATACAGCATCACCTATGACGGTTAACGTTTATGAGTTAACAACTAAACTAGATAAAAATAACGACTATTATTCTAACCAATACACTTCTTTTAACCCAACATCTATAGGGAATCTTACATTTACCCCCAACTTAAATGATAGTGTAAATATTGCTTTTGATGGAGGAGATACATTAGCTCCTCACATTAGAATTACTCTGAACAATAGTTTTGGGCAAGACATTTTAGATGGGGACTCATCTGAGTTAAGCAACAACACCAATTTTACAGAGTATATTAAAGGCTTATATATTACAACCGCAGACTCTGTTAGTAATACTTCTTTGTCTGCTAGTCAGGGTTCTGTTGTTGCTTTAAACATGAACTCTGCACTTTCAACAGTAACAATCTACTATAATGACACTTCAAAATATAATTTTACTATTAATACTGATGCTGTAAAATATAGTCGATTTGCTCATAATTACTCTGGGACAGATGTTGAGGCTCATTTAACAAATTCTCCTTCTAAGGATACCACCATTACTTATGTCTCGACAATGGCTGGGGTTAAAACAAAATTGGAAATCCCAAACATTAAGAATATTGCCGACAATGGAGCTGTTGTTATTAATAAAGCTGAATTAGTAGTTACTGTTGAAAATGGAACAGAAGGAAGTTTTGATACTCCTTTAGAATCTATCTCTCTGGTTGGAATAGATGAGAATGGAGAAGATTTTTTTCTTCCCGACTTTTTTGAAGGGCCCTCTCATTTTGGAGGGAATTATGATGACGATGACAAAACATACCGATTTAATATAGCTCGTCACATTAACGATTTAGTATATGGTACTGGTATCGATTATGGCTTATACATTGTTGCTAATGGAGGTTCAATCACTACTCGAAGATCTGTTTTAACTTCCGAAAAAAATACAACTGTAAAAATAAAACTCAACATTACTTATTCAAAAATTTAACTTATGTGTGGAATTGTAGCCTACGTAGGAAATAACGATGCTTATCCTATTTTAATTAAAGGGTTAAAAAGATTAGAATATAGAGGTTATGATAGCTCTGGTGTGGCAATTATTGACAATGGGGAAATTAACCTTTATAAAAAGCAAGGTAAAGTTGTTGAATTAGAAAATTTTGCTGCAGATAAAAACAAAAATGGCAATATAGGTATTGGTCATACTCGCTGGGCAACCCACGGAGCTCCAAATGACAATAATGCTCACCCTCACTATTCTGGATCAAGTGAATTAGCAATTATTCATAACGGAATCATTGAAAACTATGCGTCATTAAAAGAGGAACTTTCTAAAAGAGGGCATAAATTTACAAGTGATACAGATACCGAAGTTTTAATTCATCTAATTGAAGATATTCAAAATAATACTGGTGCTGAACTTGTTGAGGCTGTCAGAATTGCATTAAACGAAGTTATAGGGGCATATGCTATTGTAATAATAGACAAAGACAACCCTAACACATTAATTGCTGCTAAAAAAAGTAGCCCTTTAGTTATTGGTGTTGGTAAAGAAAATGACTACTATGTTGCTTCAGATGCTACTCCTATAGTTGAGTACACAAAAAATGTTGTGTATTTAGAAGATGAGGAAATAGCAGTTATAGAAAAAGGGCAAGAGCTTAAAATGATGAACATAAAAAAACAGGAGGTAACTCCTTATGTTCAAGAATTAGAAGTTCATTTAGAGGCTATCGAAAAAGGTGGTTATGATCACTTTATGCTTAAAGAAATTTATGAGCAGCCAATTAGTATTAAAAATAGTATGCGTGGTAGAATTGATGTAAATAAAGGCATCGTTTCTTTAGGTGGAATAAGAGATTATGAGCAAAAAATAATGAATGCTAATCGTATTATTATTGTTGCTTGTGGAACATCTTGGCATGCTGGATTAGTAGGAGAATATTTATTTGAAGATTTAACAAGAATTCCTGTTGAAGTAGAATACGCTTCAGAATTTAGATACAGAAATCCCATCATTAATGAAAAAGATGTTGTAATTGCAATTTCTCAATCAGGAGAAACTGCTGATACTTTGGCAGCTATTAAGCTAGCTAAAGAAAAAGGTGCAACTATTATTGGAATCTGTAATGTTGTTGGGTCTACTATTTCTAGAGAAACTCATTGTGGTTCTTACACCCATGCTGGCCCAGAAATAGGTGTAGCATCAACTAAAGCATTTACAGCTCAAGTAACTGTTCTTTCTTTAATGGCTTTATCTATTGCTAAAAAGAAAGGCTCAATAGCTGAAACTAAATTTAGAGAATTGTTAGCTGAATTAGATGCTATTCCTTCTAAAGTTGAAAAAATGTTAGAGTCTGATAAACAAACTGTAGAAATTTCAACTTTGTTTAAAGAAGCTTCTAATTTTTTATATTTAGGTAGAGGGTATAATTTTCCAGTTGCACTTGAGGGAGCTCTTAAACTTAAAGAAATTTCTTACATCCATGCAGAAGGTTACCCTGCTGCAGAAATGAAGCATGGTCCTATTGCTTTAATTGATGAAAATATGCCAGTAGTAGTTATTGCAACTAAACATGGTAATTACGAGAAGGTTGTAAGTAACATTGAAGAAGTAAAAGCTCGTAGTGGAAAAATTATTGCAATTGTAACTGAAGGTGATACTGAAGTGAAAGCAATTGCCGACTATGTGATTGAAATACCTGCTACTGAAGATGCTTTAAGCCCTCTATTAACTTCAATTCCATTACAACTATTATCATATCATATTGCTGTTATGAGAGGGTGTAATGTTGATCA
>JARGOE010000106.1 GCA_029210015.1 Vicingaceae bacterium | reverse complement strand
ATAAACAATCAAATATAAAAAAGCCGATGAAAGTATTTTCATCGGCTTTTTTATTTATTTAAACTGTTATCTTAAATCAATGATTTCATAACTAGGAAACTTAGATTTGCTAAAACTAAATCTAGTTTCTGGAATAGTAGTATTAGGAGTAAATGATTTAATAGAGTAAGTGGTTATAGTTCCATCTTTTCCGTAAACTTTTACTTTACTCATTTCGTTTTTCGCTTTATTAATGTAAAGAGCTATTCTATGAAAAGATTTTTCTGCAGCAGCCTTAGGGTAAAGATTTATAATGTGCATTCCTTTATCTTCTTTTACGTATTTGTATTTAAATCCTTCTTCGTATAAAGTGAAGATTTTGTTGGGACTAATTGCTTCCTCATCCTCTTCGTCAATTTCATTTATCTGTACCTCTTTAGATTCTTTTAAAATTGTCCACATGCTTTTCCCATCAGAGATTACGTCTTGTCCACTAATAGATAAAACATACTTATCTCCTTTGATTACAATTTTTCCAGACTGACTTTCATTTGTTCCCTCAGCTTTATTAGAGATCGTAAATTGAAAGTCAGCTTTAATAGTTTTATAAGCTTTAGTTTTAGTACTAAGTTTATCTAAAATACCTTTAGCTTTTGTATCCTCTTGTGCTAATGCTGTAAGACTTGTTGCCGCAGCAATGAATAATATTAATAATGATTTCATTATGATTGTATTTAGTGTCTATTTTATTGTCAAAATTAGTTGTTTCCAAGATCTTTCAAAAACTGTTCCAAAGTTTCTAGGTCAGAAATGAGAACTTGTCTTGCTTTGCTTCCTTCGAATGGGCCAATAATGCCAGCTTCTTCCATCTGATCTATTAATCTACCTGCTCTGTTGTAACCTATTTTCATTTTTCTTTGTAATAGTGATGCTGATCCTTGTTGGTGTTGTACTAACATTCTAGCAGCATCATCAAATAAAGCGTCCCTATCTTCTCCATCAAAAGATCCAGTTCCACCAGTAGCTGATTCGCCAACATATTCCGGAAGTGTAAATACTTCTGGGTAGCCTCTCTGTTCACCAATAAATTCACAAATTCGCTCAACTTCAGGTGTGTCAACAAAAGCACATTGAATACGTACTAAATCATTTCCTTGAGAGACTAACATATCACCTTTTCCAATTAATTGATCTGCACCACTTGAATCTAATATGGTTCTTGAATCTATTCCTGAAGTAACCCTAAATGCAGCTCTTCCAGGGAAATTGGCTTTAATAATGCCTGTGATAATGTTGGCAGAGGGACGCTGAGTTGCTATTATTAAGTGAATGCCAATTGCTCTTGCTAATTGTGCTAAACGAGCAATAGGAGTTTCCACTTCTTTACCAGCAGTCATTATTAAATCAGCAAACTCATCAATAACTAGAACTATGTAAGGCAAAAACTTATGTCCATTTTCAGGATTTAATTTACGAGCAACAAATTTTGAATTGTACTCAACAATATTTCTCACCATTGCAGATTGAAGAAGTTTGTATCGCTCATCCATTTCTATACAAAGAGAGTTAAGAGTGTTGATTACTTTTTGATTGTCTGTTATGATAGCTTCTTCAGTATCAGGTAATTTAGCTAAAAAATGTCTCTCTATTTTATTATAAAGAGTAAGTTCAACTTTTTTTGGATCAACCAAGACAAATTTTAATTGTGATGGATGTTTTTTGTAAAGAAGGGAAGTTAATACTGCGTTAAGTCCTACGGACTTTCCTTGACCTGTTGCTCCAGCCATTAATAAATGAGGCATTTTTGCTAAATCAAAAACAAAAGTTTCATTAGTAATAGTTTTTCCTAAAACTACAGGTAATTCCATCTTTGCATTTTGAAATTTATCAGAAGCAATAGATGCTTTCATAGATACAATTTCAGGGTCTTGATTAGGAACTTCAATACCAATAGTTCCTTTTCCAGGTATTGGAGCAATAATACGAATTCCTAATGCAGCTAAACTTAGAGCAATATCATCTTCTAAGTTCTTAATTTTTGAAATTCTTACTCCAGCTTCAGGGACTATTTCGTACAAAGTTACAGTAGGACCTATTGTAGCTTTTATACTCGCAATTTTGATGTTGTAGTTACCAAGGGTCTCGAGAATTCTATTTTTATTAGCTTCTAATTCTTCTGGACTAACTCTTTTTTGAGTATCTCCGAAATCTTTTAATAAATCAATTGGAGGAAGCTTGTAGGAAGATAAGTCAAGAGTTGGGTCATACTCTCCAAATTCTGCTACTTTAGAATTGACTTCAGAATCAGAAAGAACTTCTTCTTTAGAGTCAGTTTCCTCTACTTCAAAAGATACATCTCCATCTTTAGGTTTCTCTAATTTAGGTTCTGGAGTAGATGTGTTTAAATCAATAGTCTCTTGCTCTTCAGTAGGTTTTTCATTTGTTGACTCAGGTGTTATAGGTTCTTTAGTTTCAAGGTTAGGAGCATCCTCAGTTATTTCATTTTTTACCTCATTAATTATTTCATGATTTGCAAAATCTTCTGGTTCTAGTTCATTGGTTTCTTTTGGTTGAAAGATGTTAAATGAGATGTTGAAATTCAAAACTAAAAAGACTAATAAGCTTAGGCCTAAAAATAATAGAATACCAATACTCCCAATAGTACTGTTTAACCATATGTTTGTCTGGTAGCCTAATGACCCTCCTAATATGGGAGATGATGGCAATAAGTAGCTTAGAGTTACAGATATCCATAAAACAGAAAAAATAGAGTATTTGAAAGATTTACCTATGGGTAATAGAGTAACCTTAAATAAAATTTTAAACCCTAAAATAAAAGTGAGATAAACAAAAAGGAAAGATGAAACTCCAAATCCATTAAATATAAATTGATGAGAAACATAAGCTCCTAGTTTTCCTAGCCAGTTTTCTACTTGAATGTCGGGGTTATTCCAATGATTAGCAATAATGTTTTGATCAACTTGCCAAGTAAAAAGAAAAGAAGAAAACGCAAATAATAAAAATGCAGCTGTAACAAGAAGAAATAACCCTATAGTTTTGGTTAGCTTCTCATTGTCTTTTAAAGCGCTAAAAAATGAGCTAACTTTTTTAAAAGGATTTTTGTCACTAGAAGCCTTCTTTTTAGGCTTAGCCTTTTTTGTTTTTTTATTACCTGTATCTTTAAATTGATTTTTTGCCATCACACATTTTTACTTGCTATCAAATATATTAATAACAAACGCGGTATGGTTTTATTTAATTGCTACTAAATAACAATTAATTGTGAATAAAGGTAGGGTTAATTAAAGCTGTCAAAAATTTCTTGCATCTCTTTATCCATATCGGCCTCGCCTAATTCAATGTAGTCTTCATCAATCTCAAATTCACTATCATCAATTTCAGTGAATTTAATGCTAATTGCTTCAAAGCGCATACAGACATCGTATTTTTCATATTGATATGCTAATAACACACCTTTTATAGGTGCAAAAGGTGTTCCCCAGTTAGGGTCTTCCATATTTATTTTGTCTGTGTAATAAATTTCGAAAGCGTCATGAGACTCATTGTCTACAGTTACAATTGCGTGGTTACAGTTGTATTTAAGTATCTTTTTTATTTGGCCTGTTGGTTCTATGTTATGTTTTGGAATTTTTTGAGCAGCTAAATCTATTGCTTCACCTTCAAGATTAAGTTGGTATTTTTTGTTAATTAATTTTACTGCTTGAGAAAATCTACTGTCACTTTTGTCTACGATAAAACTGCTCTTAAACATTCCCATACCAGCGGTAAGTGAAGTGACATACCTATCCTCTTTAAATTTCATAACCATTTGATCAGGCATAAAATCCATCATAAAGTTGCCTTTATCCATTTTTGGATAAGTCACCTTGTATAGTATTATTCCTTGATTTTTAACTGTAGATCTTCCTCCACATCCAAAAAGAATAAGTAATAGAACAATTACCGCTGTTATATGAAATGTTTTTTTGAACACGAAGTATACAAATATATCATAATTTTTATAGCGATTAAGATAAGTGTTGAAATTTAGCGTATTAATGTTAAGGAATTCTAGATTAAATTTTAATAACCCAATATTTTTAACATTGATTTTGCACTTTGTTCTTTACTAAAAAGTTTTGTATGATAATTATTGTGTTCATCTAAGTCAATAACTACATGCTTTGGAGATGGTATTAAACAGTGTTTTATTCCTCCACTTCCACTTAATGCTTCTTGATAAGCACCAGTGTTAAACAAGGCAATATAAAGAGGTTCTTCTTCATTATTTTTGATTTTTGGTAAAAAAATCTGACTTACATGTGCTTCAGAATTGTAGTAGTCAGAACTATCACAAGTCATACCACCTAAGTTTGCACGTTGGAATTCTTCCCCCCAATGGTTAATCGCTAATAGTATATATCTTTGATTTATTGCCCATGTATCTGGGAGCGTAGTAACGAAAGAGTTATCAATCATGTACCACATTTCGGTATCGTTTTGTGGTTTCACATCTACAATGGAATAGATGTTTACACCGCTTTCTGCAACAGTAAATCCTCCAAATTCTGTAAATAAGTTTGGTTCGTCAATTCCTTTGCTATTACAGTGCTCCTTGATTTGAGCAACTATTTCTTCGATCATATATTCATAATCGAATTCAAAACCTAAAGAGTTTTTAAAAGGGAGGCCGCCTCC
>JARGOE010000005.1:11472-49630 GCA_029210015.1 Vicingaceae bacterium | reverse complement strand
TTATTGGTTTAAATGGTTCTGGTAAATCTACAGTAATGAAAATTATTGCTGGTGTAGAGGAAAAATATCAAGGAGATGTAACTTTTGCCAAAGGATACTCTGTTGGGTATTTAGAGCAAGAACCTAAGTTAGACGAAACAAAAACAGTAAAAGAAATAGTTCAAGAAGGTGCTCAAGAAACCATTGATGTTTTAGCTGAGTATGAAGCGGTAAATAACAGTTTTGGAGACCCTGAAGTATTAGACAATCCTGATAAAATGGAGGAAGTAATGAAGCGACAAGCTGAATTACAAGATAAAATTGATGCATTAGATGCTTGGGAATTAGATACTAAATTACAGCGTGCAATGGATGCATTGAACTGTCCACCTGAAGATGCATTAATTAAAAATTTATCAGGAGGAGAATTAAGAAGAGTTGCTCTTTGTCGTTTATTATTAAAACAACCTGACATTCTATTATTAGATGAGCCTACCAATCACTTGGATACAGAATCTGTATATTGGTTAGAACAACATTTACAACAATATAAAGGAACAGTTATCGCAATTACACACGATAGATATTTCTTAGATAATGTTGCTGGTTGGATATTAGAATTAGATAGAGGTCATGGTATTCCTTGGGAAGGAAACTATTCATCTTGGTTAGATCAAAAATCAAAACGATTAGAGCAAGAAGAAAAAACAGAAAGTAAGCGAAGAAAAAACTTACAGAAAGAGTTAGAATGGACCCGTATGAATGCCAAAGGAAGACAGTCTAAATCTAAAGCTCGTTTAGCTAATTACGAAAAGCTATTGAGTGAAAGTGCTAACGAGAAAGAAGCAAAATTAGAGTTGTTTATTCCTAACGGACCTCGATTAGGAAATGAGGTATTAGATGTTATTGATATCTCTAAAGGATATGATGATAAATTGTTATATGAAAACTTAAACTTTAAACTTCCTCCTGCAGGTATTGTTGGGATTATTGGACCTAATGGTGCTGGGAAAACCACTTTATTTAGAATGATAATGGGTGAAGAAACTCCTGATACTGGAAGTTTCAAAGTTGGAGACACAGTGAAAATTGGATATGTAGATCAATCTCATGAAGATTTAGATGATGATAAAACCATATTTGAAGTATTTTCTGGAGGAACAGAAATGATGGAGTTTGGAGGTAGAACAATTAACTCTCGTGCTTATCTATCTCGATTTAATTTTCAAGGTTCTGATCAAAACAAAAAAGTAGGAATTCTATCCGGAGGTGAAAGAAACAGACTCCATTTAGCAATGGCCATCAAACAAGAAGCAAACGTATTATTACTTGATGAACCAACCAACGATTTAGATGTAAATGCTATTAGAGCTTTAGAAGAAGGTTTAGAGCACTTTGCTGGATGTGCAGTTGTTATTTCTCACGATAGATGGTTTTTAGATAGAATTTGTACTCATATCATTGCTTTTGAAGGTGATTCTAAAGTAGTATTTTTTGAAGGTGACTATTCTGCATACGAAGAGAATAGACATAAACGATTAGGCACCGAACCAACAAGATTTAAATACAAGAAGTTAGTTAAATAATCAACTGTTAATAAGAATATTATATATGCCCAATTATTATTAAAATAATTGGGCATTATTTTTTTAAATTCGTGCAACTAACTGTTAAGTAAAACAGTCTTCACAGTATACTTTAAAGTTTTTTTATGAAAAAAGTCTTAACATTATTTTCTTTTATTGGTTTAACCTCATTGGTTTCCGCGCAAATGAATGTGAGCACAACTGCTCCGTATAACAACCCTGTACATTTAGTGAATAATGTACTATTAGGTACTGGGGTTACTGCAACCAACATTACTTTTGTTGGACAAAGTGCTCAAATTGGTTTTTTTAATAACGGTTTAGTTGGAGCTCCTAGTTTAGGGCTTGATTCAGGAGTAGTCATTTCATCAGGTGATGTAGGCGATATACCTCCGGGAGGTAATCAGCCAGATGTTGGACAGTATTCTGGTCCTGGAGATCCAGATCTTTTATCAATCGCTCAATCTGTAACAACTAACCCAGCCTCTTCTACAATTACATCTACACAGGATGGCGCTTTTTTAGAGTTTGATTTTACTCCTGTTGGGGATTCTATTAAGTTTAATTTTGTATTTGCATCTGAAGAATATACTACATACATTAACACAGCATTCAACGATATTTTTGCTTTCTTCTTAAGTGGCCCTGGAATTACCGGCCCTTATTCAGCTCCTGTTGCTTTTCCAAATGGTGCAATTAATTTAGCTCAGGTACCAATGACCACAACACCTATTACTATTAGCTCAATACACCCAGGATTAAACTCACAATATTACATTAGTAATACAACAGAAGCTAATCATGAATTTAATGGGTTTACTACTACAATATCAATTGCTTACCCAGTTCAATGTGGTCAGACTTATCATTTTAAATTTGCTATTGCAGATTGTCAAGATGATTGGTTAGATACAGGCGTATTTCTTGAAGCATCTAGCTTCACTTCGGATGAATTAGTTCAAGTAGATGTAACAACGGTAACTGGTGATTCTGCAATTATTGAAGGATGTGCTGGAGCAGTTCTAAACTTTACTAGACCTGATACTACTGGACAATATACGGTTCATTTTAACATTGGCGGAAATGCTATAAATGGTGTTGATTATAGTCCTATTGCTGATAGTGTAACCTTCAATGCAGGACAAGACACTACAAGCCTAACTATTACTGCTTTACCAGATTTACTTCCTGAAGGTCAAGATACTATTATAATAACAATATTCACTGTTAACGCTTGTGGTGATACGATAACCTCAGTTGGTGTAATCTATATTTTAGATTTACCCGACTTACAGACTTTGGCTCCTGATACAAACTTACCTTGTCCGCTAGCTACCTTACCTTTAACGGTTATAGCTTCAGGAGGCCCAGCACCATATACTTATTCCTGGACTAATTCTAATGGAAATCCAATTGGTGGTAATAGTCCAACTATAACAGTCCAAGGACTTCAAACTGATACTTTCTATGTTGATGTCACAGATAGTTGTAATTTAATAACTGTCACAGATACTATTATAGTTACACTTAATATACCTCCTTTAACCTTAACCGTTCCAAATGATACTTCATTGTGTCCAGGTGGATCTATTACACTTACAGCTACTGGGGGAGGTGGACAACCAGGATACATTTACAATTGGACACCGGGCGGAAATACACAAAGCATTACTGTTAGCCCAACAACTACAACTTCCTACATTATTTCTATGGTAGACTCTTGTAATACTATTACCATGTTTGATACTGTAGTTGTAAATACAGATTACACGCCTATGTCTTTAACAATAAACCCAGTAGAACCAGTATGTATAGGTGAGCTAATGACGGTTTCTGCTAGTGTTACAGATGGCAGATCTACTTATTCATACAACTGGACAGAGGGAACTAATACCTTCTCTGGAAACCCTCTTCTATTCCCTACTAGTTCTCCAGGAATTTTTAACTTAAACTTAGTAGTTACCGATAATTGTGGTAATCAAGAAATTGGAAATTTAGATTTAGAGGTTATTGCTTGTCAAATTATAATTCCTAACGTATTTACTCCTAATGGAGATGGTTCAAATGATTTCTTAGTTTTTGAAAACTTAGAATATTATCCAGATAACAAATTAGTTGTTTACAACAGATGGGGCCAAATAGTTTATGAGAAAAACGGATATCAAAATGATTGGGATGGAGACAATTACTCTGATGGAACTTACTTCTTCCTATTAGAATTAGGGAACGCATTAAACACCTTACATAAAGGAAACATAACAATGATTCGATAATTGAATTATTAAAAATAAAAAAAGGCTTGAAATAAAAATTTCAAGCCTTTTTTTATTCCCAAATTCAGGAGTGTTTTAATTATTTAAGAAGACTCTTAACATGTTCGTAGTACTCTAATTTTTTAGGACGTCTTAAAGTCAATGAAGATCCTGTATAATACAAATGTTTCTCTAAAAATTTTATTTGAACTTCATTCCATTCATCTTCAGAAAACTTAAAATCATATTCAAACAATTCTTTATGTAAAGTTTCTGCAATTTTAGCAACATCATTTCTACCTAAGTAATCATAATCAGCATCACTCATTATTTTCTCATACAAGGTGCTTGGTCTTGCCTTAATTTTAGTTGAAAGAATTATTTTCTCAATCTCATTAATTTCTTTTTCTTGGTACCCAAACTTAGGCAACACTACTTTCACCAACTGAGCTGCTACCTCTTCATTATGCTCATACTGATAAATAAAGCCAGCATCATGATACAAAGCCGCTGTATTAATAATTACTTTTTCATCTTGATTTAAACCCTCTAACTCAGCAATACGAATAGATGCTTCATATACATCTACTGTATGATGAACACCATGATAATGAAGGTTTGGTTTTAATTCTCCCTCTAATCGATCTAAAATATATTTTTTAGCATTCTTAAAGTCCATAAAATAAAGTTAAGATTAATTACTATAAAATACGAGGTAAACCAATAGATTATTAATTTAGCAACTCAATATAAAGTAATGAGTAATAAGCCTAGCATACCAAAAGGGACAAGAGATTTTTCGCCAATTGAAATGGCGAGAAGAAACTACATTTTTGATACCATTAAAAAGGTTTACAAAAAATATGGTTTCCAACAGATAGAAACTCCTGCTATGGAAAACTTAAACACTTTAATTGGAACCGGTGGAGATGAAAGTGATACGCTAATATTTAAGATTTTAAATAGTGGAGACTATTTAAAGAAAGCTGATGAAAAAGCATTAAACGATAAGGACTCTAATGGTTTAACTCGTTCTATTGCTGAAAAAGCCTTACACTATGATTTAACAGTGCCATTTGCGAGGTATGTAGTACAAAACCAAAACGATATTACTTTTCCATTCCGTAGGTTCCAGATACAACCCGTTTGGAGAGCTGATAGACCACAAAAAGGAAGATACCGTGAGTTTTACCAGTGCGATGCTGATATCATTGGTTCTAACTCATTATTAAATGAAGTGGATTTAATAAAGATTATTGATGATGTTTTCTCGGAATTGTTTCAAGGAAAATTGAACTATAAAGTTTCTTTCAATAACCGTAAAATTTTAGCTGGTATAGCCGAATCATTTGGTGTTGAAGAGAGGTTGGAAGAAATGACAGTCATAATTGATAAGTTAGATAAAATATGGATTGATGGTGTAGTAAAAGAGTTAGAGAAAAAATCATTTTCAACAGAAATCTCTCTTTTTATAAGAGAATTAATTACTAACTCTAATCCTTTTGATCTACTAAAACATAAGTTTATTAATTCTGAAATAGGACTCAAAGGGATTGAAGAACTTGAATATATTCGGACAACTATCAATCAAATAGGATTAATTAATAAGAATGTTATTTTCGACCCAACCTTAGCTAGAGGTTTAGGTTATTACACTGGAACTATTATAGAAGTTAAAGTAGAAAACTTCCCGAGCATTTGTGGTGGTGGGCGTTATGATGATTTAACTGGTAAGTTCGGATTAAAAGATGTTTCGGGTGTAGGTATTTCTTTTGGAGCAGATCGTATTTATGATGTGCTATTAGATAACAATTTATATCCAAAATTTGAAGGGGACTCTACGCAAGTATTGTTTACTAATCAAACCGGAAATGATGAAGAAGTATTCTTACCTATGCTTTTTAAATTAAGAGATGCTGGTATAAACGCTGAGATATATCCTGATGAAGTAAAATGGAAACGTCAGATGAACTACGCTTCTAAAAAGAATATAGAATATATAGTTTCGTCAAATTTCGATGGAGAATTATTTGTGAAAAAATCTGACAATCAAGATAAAATACAATTTAAAACAGCTGAAGAATTAATAACTTTAATACAAAAATAATAACCGCCATTGTGAATTGATTGTTACGCTAGTTCTTAGATGACAATTGATAAATTGATTCGTTCCTACAATGCACAAAACAACTTAAAATGGGAGCACATTTAATTAACAAAAACTGGTTAACCTTAGAAACTATCAATGATATCATATCTAACAATAAAAAAATTGAATTATCAGAAGATGCAATAGCTTTAGTTGAAAAGTGTAGAAAATATTTAGACAATAAACTTAAGGATGACCATTCTCCAATTTATGGCATCAATACAGGGTTTGGTTCTTTATGCAATACCGAAATATCTAAAAACGATTTAGAAAAACTACAACGTAACTTAGTAATGTCTCACGCCTGTGGTTTGGGAGAAGAAGTTCCTCAAGACATAGTTAAACTAATGATTTTATTAAAAATTCAAGGTTTAAGTTATGGTCATTCAGGAGTACAATTGGTTACCCTACAACGTTTAGTAGATTTTTATAATAATGATGTTTTACCTGTTGTTTACCAACAAGGTTCATTAGGTGCCTCAGGAGATTTAGCTCCCCTAGCCCATTTATCATTAGCACTATTAGGATTAGGCGAAGTAAATTTTCAAGGCAAAAGAACTACTGCAGAAGCAGTAAACCTAGAAATGGGTTGGCAGTCTATCTCTTTAAAATCTAAAGAAGGTTTAGCCTTATTAAATGGAACTCAATTTATGAGTGCTTATGGAATACACTCTTTACTAAGAGCAAAAAAACTAAGTACATTTTGTGATGTTGTTGCTGCAATATCAATAGATGCATATGATGGAAGAATATCTCCATTTAATGATTTAGTTCATAAAGTTCGACCGCATGATGGACAATTTATAACTGCTAAGAACATAAAAAAAGCATTAGCTGGTAGCCAAATTATTGAGCAAGAAAAAGCACATGTTCAAGATCCTTATTCTTTTAGATGTTCTCCACAAGTACACGGAGCAAGTAAAGATGCCATAAACCATGTGCAATCTGTTTTTGAAAAAGAAATTAATTCAGTAACAGATAACCCTACCATTTTTCCTGATGAAGATGAAATTATTTCAGCAGGTAATTTTCATGGACAACCTTTAGCAATTGCTTTAGATTACTTAGGAATAGCAGTTGCAGAATTAGGTAGTATATCTGAAAGAAGAACTTATAAGTTAATTGGTGGAGAAAGAGGTTTGCCTGCTTTCTTGGTAGCTAACCCAGGTTTAAATAGTGGATTTATGATTCCACAATATGCTCAAGCTTCTGTTGTAAGTCAAAACAAACAATTAGCTACACCTTGTTCTGTTGATACAATAGATTCATCCAACGGACAGGAAGACCATGTAAGTATGGGCGCAAATGCTGCGACCAAAGTTTACAGAATAGTAGATAATTTAGAAAAAATATTGGGTATTGAATTAATGAATGCAGCCCAAGGATTAGAATTTAGAAAACCTTTAAAATCTTCCAATTTTATTGAAAACCTTCTTAAAGAATATAGGACTACTATACCATTTGTAAATGATGATGTTGAAATGCAGCCTTTAATGGAACAAAGTATTCTTTTTGTAAAAGCATTTACTATTGAGCTAAAGCCTATTGATTTCATATAAATAGGAACCCTATTTTAACTGATTTTTGGCATTAAGATTCCAACCTTATTAGTGGTGTATTCGTAGTATTTATGTATCTTTCGAAGAACATAAAACTAATTTTAAACTTAAATCAACCTATAATGAAAAGAATTCTATCTTTTTTAGCTATAATGCTTATTTCTTCAAGCTTGGCTTTTTCACAATATTCTGATGAATATTACTACCAAAAAAAACAAGACTATAAAGAATTTTTGAAAAATCACGAATTCAAAAAACGAAATCATTTAACTGAAAAGGAGCTTAAAGCTATCCCAAAAAATGATAGGCCTGATTTAGCAAATGAGCAAAATTTTCTTCAAACATTAGACCCTTCAACAGGCATGGTCCCAGCAAACGGGTTAATAAATGCTCATAAAATCACAGATATTTATGTACAACAAAACAAAACTGCTATTCCTGGAATTGTATGGGCAGAAAGAGGTCCTAATAATGTAGGGGGTAGAACTAGAGCAATAATGTGGGATCCTAATGACCCTTCTGGAAAAACTGTTTTTTCTGGTGGTGTTGCTGGTGGTCTATGGAAGAATACAGATATAACAAACAATTCAACCCAATGGACGCCAATTAATGATTTTTGGGATAATATTGCAATTACTACTCTTGCTTTTGATCCATCAACTACCACTACAATGTATGCTGGTACTGGGGAAGGCTATTATAATGTAGATGCTGTAAGGGGAGGTGGAATATGGAAATCCACAAATGGAGGAACTTCTTGGTCCCGATTAAATAGTACTAGTTCTTTTCAATATGTTCAAAAAATAGTAGTTCACCCTACGACAGGTGATGTTTATGCTTGTACTAAGTTTTCTGGAGTTCAACGATCTCAAAATGGAGGAACGACATGGTCAAAAGTATTAGGGTCTGGCTTAGGAGCTTCTTCTAATAGATCTGCTGACCTTGAAATAGCTTCAGATGGAACAATATTTGCAGCAATTGGCCTTATATTCTCAACTGACGGAGTTTACAGTTCAACCACTGGAAATAGTGGTTCATGGTCAAAATTAAATACAGGTTCAAATGGTTTTCCTTCATCTAATATTCAAAGAATAGAGATTGCATGTGCGCCAAGTAACGCAAATGTAATATATGCTATCGTTCAAGATAATGGCTCTGCAATAGATGGACTATACAGATCAAGTGATAAAGGTGCAAATTGGTCAAGTCTAGCAATTCCAAATGATGTAGATAATGGTATTCCCGCTAATGATTTCACAAGAGGACAAGCGTGGTATGACCTTTCTATGGCGGTTGATCCAAATGATGATAATAAGCTATTTGTAGGGGGTATTGATTTATTTAGATCAACAAATGGTGGATCTTCTTGGTCTCAAGTATCTAAATGGTCTAATAATAACAATCTTGCATCACTGAATGTTTCTATGGTTCATGCAGATCAACACACTGCTGTATATAAACCAGGATCTAGTACTGAAATTCTTTTTGGTCATGATGGTGGAGTTTCATATTCAAGTAATGCTACTGCTACTACACCAACAATTAATGATAGAATAAATGGTTATAACGTAACTCAATACTATGCTGGAGCAATTAATGGAACTTCGGGTTCAAATAATATGATAGCTGGAGCACAAGATAATGGCACACAAAAATATACTTCAGCCGGAATCAATTCAACAACTGAGGTTACTGGTGGTGATGGAGCTTTTTGCCACATTGATCAATCTAATGGCAACAATCAAATTAGTCAGTATGTAAGGAATGTTATATACAGAACTACAAATAACTGGGGATCTGCTTCAATTATTAACAATAGCCAAAGCACTGGTTTATTTATAAACCCTTCCGAATATGATGATAAAGAGGACATCTATTATTCTGGCCATGCAAATGGAACAGCAATTAGGCTATTAAGAAAAATAAACCCTTTTGGAGCTGCTACTTCAGGAACAGTAGTAGTAGCTACTGGAAGTAGTGATGTATCTCATATATCTGCTTCTCCTTATGCATCTGGGGGAAATTCAACAGTATTCGTTGGAACAGTTGCTGGTGATGTTTATAAAGTTTCTAATGCACAAGGCAGCTCTCCTACAGTAACAAATATTGGTGGTGGTTTACCTGCTGGAAATATTTCCTGTATAGAAATTGGTGTATCAGAACAACAGCTTCTAGTTACTCTTTCAAACTATGGTATAAACTCTGTTTATGAAACACTTAATGGTGGTTCTTCATGGACAAATAAAGAAGGTGATTTACCAGATATGCCTGTAAGGTGGGCTTTATATAATCCTGACGATAGAACTCAAGCCTTTATAGCAACTGAAGTTGGAGTTTGGTCTACTAGTGATTTAACCGCATCTAGTGTAAAATGGTCTCCTACAAATAATGGGCTAGCAAATGTTAGAACAGATATGCTTCAGTATAGAAGTTCTGATAAAACAATACTTGCTGCAACTCACGGTAGAGGCTTATTCACTACAGCCATACCTGCATCAAATGTTCCTGTTGCTGATTTTAGTGGAACACCTACTATTTTATGTGAAGGAAACACCGTAACATTCACTGATCAAAGTACTAATAGTCCTACTGTTTGGAGTTGGTCATTCCCTGGAGGAAATCCTGCTACTTCAACTGCACAAAACCCTACAATTACTTATAATACAGCAGGCACATACAATGTTACTTTAACCGCAACTAATGTTTCTGGTCCTAGCTCTCCTGTTACTAAAACCGGATATATAACCGTTAATAGTGTTCCTGGTAATGCAGGAGTAATTACTGGTTCAACTAGTGAATGTGAAAATGCGACAGGAATAGCCTATTCTATTTCAGCTGTTACAGGAGCTAACAATTACAATTGGACTGTTCCTGCTGGAGCAACAGTAGCTTCTGGACAAGGAACTACAAGTATAACCGTTAATTTCGGAACAAATAGTGGAAATGTATCTGTAACACCATCTAATAGTTGTGGAAATGGAGGTTCAAATAATAAGGCTATTAATGTTAATGTTTGTGCAGGAGCTCCCGTTGCAGACTTTAGTGGAGCACCTAGAACTCTATGTGAAGGTAATTCTGTAACTTATACAGACTTAAGCACTAACACTCCTACTGGTTGGTCTTGGTCGTTCCCTGGAGGTACACCTTCAACATCAACAGCTCAAAACCCAACAATTACTTACAATACTGCTGGAACATATAACGTTACACTAACAGCTTCAAATGGTTCAGGAAGTAACCCAATTACTAAAAGTAGTTACATTACAGTAAATACCCCTACTGGTCCATCTCAACCTACTACTCAAATAAGAGCAGTAGATTGTGGAATCACTTTAAGTTCTGCTTCAAAAATAATTTATGCAGACCCTGTCGTTGGTGCAACACATTACCAATTTAGAGTGACAAACTCCTCCTTAAACTTTACCTATGAAACAAAATGGTGGCATACAGCTAGATGGATAAGATTAATGGATATTCCTGGAATCAAAACTAACACCACTTATAATGTAGAAGTGCGAATAAGGACTAGTAATTGTGACGTCAGCAATTATAGTACTGTATGCCCTATAACTACGCCTGGAAACCCAGTACTTAACACCCAAATTATTACAACTCAATGTGGTATCACTTTAAACAACATTAATACCCCTATATATGCAAAACCTATAAGTGGCGCAACTAATTATACTTTTGAGATTTCCAACACTCTTTTATCATTTAATCGAACCATTACACTTGGTGGAAGATATGTAAATCTTGACTGGTGGGGAAATTCAATACAACCAAACACAACTTATGATATTAAAGTTAAAGCAACTGTTAATAGTATTGTTGGCAATTATAGTACTATTTGCCAAATAACTACTCCTTCAACAATTAGATTAGGTGAGCCATATACAAATGAAGAAATTATTAATATGGTCAATAATAACCAAAAAATACCTCTTGATTTAATTGTCTACCCTAACCCTAACCAAGGAGATTTTGTTTATATCGATTTATCTGGAGTTAAATCTGGTACAGAGTTATTCATTACAGACATTTCTGGAAAAGTAGTTCAACAACAACAACTTGATGTTGATATTGATAGCTATAGTGGAACTCTTAGATTTAATGACAAACTACATTCAGGGTTTTATTTTGTTACTGTTATCTCTGGAAATCAGAAAATCACAAAAAAATTAGTGGTTAGATAACTCAATAATAATTGATAATTTTAATCCCGTTCCTATCTAATCAGGAGCGGGATTTTTTATGAAAACCTTATTCTATTTAATACTAGTTACTTTTATGATTTCATGCACAAACAGCACTAATGAACAAGCTGCAATTCTTTCAGTAATGAATCAACAAGAAAAAGATTGGAGTACTGGAAATATTGAAGGTTTTATGCAAGGATATTGGCAGTCAGACTCCTTAATGTTTATTGGTAAAAATGGCATTAAATATGGTTGGCAAACTACCCTTGACAATTATAAAAAATCATACCCCGATAAAGCTGCAATGGGAAAATTAGAATTTGAAGTCCTAAACCTTGAAGTAAATAACAATACTGCATATATGTTGGGTAAGTGGAGTTTAATCAGAAAGGCAGATAATCCAAATGGGTATTTCACACTCTATTGGAAAAAAATAGATGCAAAATGGGTGATAACTATTGACCATACTAACTAATGCTTTGGAGTATTTGGAATAGTATTTTTGTTGACACTTTTAAAAAAGTTGAATTAGAAAAAGATCAATCTACTCATTTTAACAAAAATATTTTTTTAATTTTTATCACTTGTGCGCTAAGCTTAGTTTTTATTCAATATTTTGGAGATTTAAGCTTCATAAAATCATTAGATGTTAATTGGTTAAACAACCTTTTAAATGAAGTTCAAAAAGCACTCCCAAACAATCGATTATTTGAACTAATTTATTGGGTTAGCATTATTTTTGTCTCTTATTTTATACTCCCCGCAATCTTTATTAAAACAGTTTTAAAGCAAAGTTTGATAGACTATGGATTATCATTTAAAGGCGTTTTTAAAAGTTATAAAATTTATTTAATCTTTTTTCTATTCATGTTCCCATTAGTTATTGGAGTTTCTTATTCAGATAGTTTTCAAAATAAATACCCATTCTACAATCCTAACAACGAAAGCTTATATCCAAATTTCTTTGTTTGGCAATGCTTTTATTTTGTTCAATTTTTTGCTTTAGAATTTTTCTTTAGAGGGTTTATGGTTCATGGATTAAAGAAAAAATTTGGGTACTATTCTATTTTTATAATGATGATACCATATTGCATGATTCATTTTCAAAAACCAATGCCTGAAACTATTGGAGCTATTATAGCTGGAGTAGTTTTAGGCTCACTAAGTCTAAAGAGCAAATCTATTTGGTTAGGTATTGCTATTCATTATTCTGTAGCAATTACTATGGATATTGCAGCTTTGTGGCAAAAAGGTTACTTTAGCTAACCAATTTATTTATTCTTTTGAGAAGAACCTATCGATTAATATTATTAATTTCTTGTCTAGCTTTTACTCTTATTATAAGGGCTAATTTCTTTCTTGATTCATTGCAAAATGAACTTAAAAACCCTCCTAATAATTTTAGTAAGGCAAAAATATTACTATCTATCTCAGAAAATTGTGAAATAAATGATATTGAATTTTATGCCAATCAACTTATCTCATTGTGTGATACAATTTTATTAAAAGAGACTAATCAATTAAAAATAGCTGACCTTAATTCTTTTAAAGCTCAAGCCTATAATAGTATTGGGTTTATGTATAAACATCAAGGCATTTCAGATAAATCTATAGATAACTACTTTAAAGGATTAAAACTAGCTGAATTAGCTAAAGACACTCTTACAATTGCTGACATATGTAATAATCTAGGGTCTGCATTTTTACAACAAGAAGATATTGAAAACGCTATTACTTTTTCAGAAAAAGCGTTTAAACTATATGCCAAAACTAATAACCATGAAGGTGTTGGGATAATTTGCAATAACCTAGGTGATATTTACCAGAAGCAAAAACAATTTGAAAAATCACTAGAATACCACACTCGTAGTTTAAGTGTTTGGTCAAAATTAGATAATCTTTACTTTAAAGCCATTTCATTCAATAATATTGGTGTTATTTTGAACAAAAAAGGGCAGGCAGAAAAAGCTTTAGCTAATTATAAAAATTCTGAAGAAATATTTAACATGCTAAAGGACTCTTCTAATTTAGCTTGGACTTATAATCTAATTGGAAGAGTTTATCTAGAAAACAAAAAAATTGACTTAGCTGAAGAATACCTTACAAATGGCTATAATTTAGCAACTAAACTTGGCTTAATAGATTTAAAAAAGTATTTGAGCCAGAATTTATTTTTCGTCTATGAAGGCCAAAAGGAATATAGCAAAGCACTTAAGTTTTATAAAGAATATATAATTATTAATGACTCCTTAAAAAATGAAAGTGCTCAAAAATCTGCCATCCAACAAATGGCCAAATACGAATATGAAAAACAAAAAGCAGTAGATGATGCAGAACATGAAAAAGAAATAGCCATAGAGCAAGAAGCTAAAGAAAAACAAACTATATTAACTTATGCTACTGCTGGTGGATTAGGATTAGTAGGTATATTCCTTTTAGTAGTATTTAACCGATTAAAGGTAACTCGTAAGCAAAAAAATATTATTGAAGAACAAAAAACAGAAGTAGAAAAACAAAAAACTGTTGTTGAACTGGCCCATACTGAGTTGGAAGAAAAAAATAAAGAAATAACAGATAGTATTCAGTATGCGAAACGAATACAAAATGCTATACTACCTCCAAATAAAGTTGTAAAGGAATATTTACAAGAAAGCTTTATTTATTACAAACCAAAAGATATAGTGGCAGGAGATTTTTATTGGTTAGAGTCCGTGCCCAGACTGGGCGAAAATGAAAACTCAAAAGTATTGTTTGCTGCTGCAGACTGTACTGGTCACGGAGTTCCTGGAGCAATGGTAAGTGTGGTTTGTAATAATGGATTAAACAGAAGTGTAAGAGAATATGGTTTAACTGACCCAGGAGAGATTCTAAACAAGACAAGAGAGATTGTTGTACAAGAATTTGAAAAGAGTGAAGAGGAAGTAAAAGATGGAATGGATATCGCACTATGCTCATTAGAAGGAAACAAGTTACAATATGCAGGAGCACATAATCCATTATGGATAATAAGAGATGGAGAGTTAATAGAAACAAAAGCCAACAAACAACCTATAGGTCAGTTTGACAATCCTGAGCCTTACACCACGCATACGCTAGAATTACAAAAGGGAGACAGTATCTACATCTTTTCAGATGGTTATGCAGATCAGTTTGGTGGAGAGAAAGGTAAAAAATTGAAGACTGCTAACTTTAAAAAACTGCTACTTTCCATCCAAAAAGAATCCATGGAAAAACAAAAGCAATTGATAGATGAAGCTTTTGAAAATTGGAGAGGAAATTTAGAACAACTTGATGATGTTTGTGTTATTGGGGTTAGAATTTAATTCTTTTTTATTTTCATCCCTCCTAAAATTATAAACACCCAACCAGTAATTATTAATGTTCCTCCTATTGGTGTAATTGGTCCAGCAAATTTTAACCACTCTGCTCCTATAATATTTTTCAAAGTCAACAAATAAATTGAGCCCGAGAATAAAACAACGCCCCAAAATATTAAACTAGCTGCAATTTTAAATTGCTTTAAATCAAATCTATCTTTCAATAAAAACAGCACCAATAATACAACTGAATGTATTAATTGATACCTAACTCCAGTATTAAAACTAGCCAAATGTTCAGCACTTAAAACTTCCTTTAAAGCATGAGCTCCAAAAGCACCACCAACTACAGCAATAACACCCAAAATAGCTGCTTTTATCAATATCGATTTGTTCATAATGCAGAATAATTATAAATACTAATTTGTTAGTAAAATTCAACAAAAAAAGGCAGAAACGGTTAAATATTTCACGAATTTCACGGTAATAATTCTAAGGGATATATGAAAAAAATACTTGTTATAGGTGCGGGAAGATCAACATCTTCATTAATTCAATATTTATTATTTAATGCTGAAACTGAAAATTGGTTTATTACCATTGCTGACCAATCTAAAGATTTAGCAGTTGAAGCGGCTAACAATAATAGTTTAGCCAAAGCAATTGCATTTGATGTAAACAACGAAGAAGAAAGAAATAGGTTAATAGACGAGCATGATTTAATTGTTTCAATGCTTCCTGCTCATATGCATATTTCTGTTGCACAAGATTGCATTAAATATAAAAAACACATGGTTACAGCTTCTTATGTTTCTAAAGAAATGAAAGCGCTTAGTCAGCAAGCAAAAGATGCCGGGATTATTATAATGAATGAGATTGGTGTAGACCCTGGTATAGATCACCTTTCTGCCATGAGAGTTATTGATCAAATTCGAAACGAAGGTGGTGAACTTGAAGCCTTTGAAACTTTTACAGGAGGATTAGTTGCTCCAGAAAGTGATAACAACCCTTGGAATTATAAATTCACTTGGAATCCAAGAAATGTTGTTTTAGCAGGCCAAGGTGTTTGTAAATTCATTCAAAATCATAGATACAAGTACATCCCATATCATAAACTATTTAGAAGAACAGAAATTATTGAAATAGATGGTTACGGTAAATTTGAAGGTTATGCAAACCGTGACTCATTGCAATATAGAGAAATTTATAACTTAGAGGATATTCCTACTATGTATAGAGGTACTTTAAGAAGACCTGGATTTTGTAAAGCATGGCACTATTTTGTTAAATTAGGTGTTACTGATGATTCTTACATTATGGAAGATTCTGAAAACATGACTAACCGCCAATTCATTAATTCATTTTTACCTTATAATCCTGATGATTCGGTTGAACTAAAATTCAAACACTATTTCAATATTAGACAAGATGATATTGAAATGTATGAAAAGTTCGAATGGTTAGGGATTTTTGAGGATACTAAAATTGGTTTAAAAGAGGCTACCCCTGCTCAAATTTTACAACACATTTTAGAGCAAAAATGGAAGTTAGATCCTAAGGACAAAGATATGATTGCTATGTGGCATCGTTTCAGGTTTAAACAAAACGGAGAAGATAAAGAAATTCATTCTTCAATGGTAGTTAAAGGAGATGATCAAAAATATACAGCTATGGCAAAAACAGTTGGCCTACCAGTAGCAATTGCCACTAAAATGATATTGAACGGCACAATTTCAACACCTGGTGTTCATGTTCCAATTACCAAAGAAATTTACAATCCAATTTTGGATGAATTAGAAAATTATGGTATTAACTTTACTGAAAAAGACGTAAATCCTACTTTTTATTAAAAAAATGAATATTTTACTTGTATCAGCTACTTACATAGAAATAGAGCCACTATTATTAATGTTTTCTTTTGAGAAAGAAGTTAATCAAAAGTTAAAACGATACACTTACAAAAATCATAATATAGATGTACTAATTCCAGGTGTTGGAATGACCTGCACAGCTTATTGGCTTGGAAAAACATTAGCATCAAAACTCTATGACACTGCATTAAATGTGGGTTTAGCCGGTAGCTTCACAGATATTATTAATGTTGGAGATGTAGTAAATATCACTTCTGATCAAATTTCAGAATTAGGCGCTGAAGACGGAGAGAGCTTTTTATCTTTAATAGATATGGATTTAATTATGGATGAAGATTTCATCTTAAATAATGGTGAAATGGAAAATACCATTTGTATCGAAAATCCAACTATTGATTCTCTAAAAAAAGTTAAAGCTATAAGTGTAAACACCACTCACGGAGATGATGAATCGATAAAAAAAGTTAAAGATTTATTTAACCCTCAAGTTGAAAGTATGGAAGGAGCTTCATTCTTTTATGCCTGTTTGTTAGAAGGGATAACTTGTGCCCAAATAAGAAGCGTTTCTAATAAAGTAGAAAAAAGAAAAAAAGACAACTGGGATATTCCTTTGGCTGTGAAAAACTTATGCTCCACTACCCTACAAATTATTAATACACTATGAGTGAAAAACTTAGCATAGGTTTTTCTCCTTGTCCTAACGACACTTTTATTTTTGATGCTTTAGTACACCATAAAATTGATACCGAAGGATTAGATTTTGATGTTTACTTAGGTGATGTAGAAGATTTAAATCAAAAAGCTTTTAATAACGAATTAGACATCACAAAAATTAGCTATAATGCTTTTGGATATTTAACTGACAAATATGTTTTGCTGAATTCAGGAAGTGCTTTGGGGAAAGGTTGCGGACCACTTTTAATCACAAAAGATGCTTCAAAAACACCTAATTTAAAGTCGGCTAAAATTGCTATCCCTGGAAAATATACAACTGCCAATTTTTTATTAAGTATAGCTCACCCTGAGGCAACCAACAAAACTGAATTATTATTTTCTGATATAGAAAACGCAGTTTTAAATAATGAAGTTGATGCTGGCTTAATTATACATGAAAACCGTTTTACTTACCAAGAAAAAGGATTAGAAAAAATAATTGACTTAGGTGAGTATTGGGAACAGACAACAGGTGCTTTAATACCTTTAGGAGGAATTATTATTAAAAGGAATCTCTCCACAGAAATCATTGAAAAAGTAAATCGTTTAATCAGAAAAAGTATTCAGTTTGCATTTAGCAACCCTAATGAACCTTATAAATACATGCTGCAAAACTCACAAGAAATGGATGAAGCTGTAATGAGACAGCATGTAGAATTGTATGTAAATAAGTACTCTATTGATTTAGGTGTTGAGGGAAAAGATGCCATTACACAAATGTTTAACTTAGCACAACAAAAAGAAATTATTCCTGAAATAAAGGAAAACATATTTATAGATTAAGATATGATTATAGTAACAGGAGCAGCAGGATTTATTGCAAGTTGTTTAGTAAGCAAACTGAATCAAGAAGGGTTTAAGGATATTGTATTAGTAGATGACTTTTCTAAAGAAGAAAAAAACAAAAACTTTGAAGGGAAAACCTATTCTCAAAAAGTAGATAGAGCAAACTTTATTGATTGGCTAAAAGAAAACGAGCATTTTGTTCAATTCATTTTTCATATTGGTGCACGAACAGATACCACAGAATTTGATAAAGAAATTTTTGACAAATTGAACTTAAATTACACCAAAGACATTTGGAATATTTGTGTAGAAAGTGGCATCCCATTAGTTTATGCTTCTTCTGCTGCCACTTATGGACTAGGAGAATATGGTTATGAAGATAATCATGAAGTGGTTGAAAAATTAAAACCACTAAACCCTTACGGAGATTCTAAAAACGACTTTGATAAATGGGCTTTAAAACAAGAAAAACAACCTTACTTCTGGGCGGGCTTAAAATTCTTTAATGTTTACGGACCTAATGAATTTCATAAAGGAAGAATGGCTTCAGTTATTTTTCATGCCTTTAAGCAGATTAACGAAACTGGCGGAATGAATTTGTTTGCTTCACACAACCCAGATTATAAAGATGGGGAACAACTACGTGATTTTGTTTATGTAAAAGATGTAGTTGAAGTTTGTATGTTCTTATTAGAGCACAGAAAAGATTCTGGTTTATATAACTTAGGCTCAGGAACAGCAAGAACGTTTTTAGATTTGGTAAAAAACACCTTTAAAGCTTTAGGCATAGAGCCTAATATTGGTTTTATTCCAACACCAGAAGACATTAGAGACAAGTATCAATATTTTACTGAAGCTAATATGAACAAGCTTAAATCTATTGGTTTTGACAAACCTTTCCATACCTTAGAAGAAGGTGTTCAAGATTATGTGAAAAATTATTTAGTAGAGAAGAACTATTACTGATGCCTACCTACATCTCCATACTAAGAGGAATTAACGTAAGCGGTCAGAAAAAAATTAAAATGGCCGACTTAAAAAACCTTTATGAAAATTTAGGTTTTGAAAATGTTCAGACTTATATACAAAGTGGAAATGTAGTTTTTGAATACAAAGAAACCACTGCGACAGCATTACAAAAGATAATTTTTGATGCTATTCAAAAACATTACGGTTTTGAAGTCCCTAATTTAATTCTACCGCCTACAGAAATTGAAACAGCATTAAACAACAATCCCTTTATGGATATAGACAAAATGTATTTTACTTTTTTAGCAGAAACGCCTGCCAAAGAAAACATTGAAAAGTTATATGCTTATTCTTTTTATGAAGAATATTATGAGTTAATTGACAAGGTAATTTATTTCCATTGTCCTAATGGAGCAGGGCGTGCTAAAATGAGCAACAATTTCTTTGAAAGTAAATTAAAAGTGATGGCTACATCTCGGAACTTAAATACCACCAAAAAGTTATTAGAAATGGCTAAATTTACTAGCTAATTAAGAATAACACAATTGCAAAACCTTACTCCATTAGCTGAGCGTTTAAGACCCAATACTTTTGTGAATTATATTGGTCAACAGCACCTTATTGGTGAAGGCTCAACCTTACGTAATTTTATAGAAAAAGGCATTGTCCCTTCTATGATATTTTGGGGGCCTCCAGGAGTAGGAAAAACTACATTGGCAAACATTATTGCCAATCATTTAAAACGTCCCTTTTACACTTTAAGTGCAATAAACTCTGGTGTAAAAGATGTTAGAGAAGTTATTGAAAAAGCAAAATCTCAACAATTTTTTGGAACTAATAATCCTGTCTTATTTATAGATGAGATTCATCGTTTTAGTAAATCACAGCAAGACTCATTACTTGGAGCAGTAGAAAAAGGTATTATTACTTTAATTGGTGCTACTACTGAAAATCCTTCGTTTGAAGTTATTTCGGCATTACTTTCCCGTTGTCAAACATATATTTTAAAAGAGCAAACAAAAGAAGATTTACTTAAGTTAATTGATATTGCTTTAACTCAAGATGAAGTACTAAGTACAAAAAAAATAACAATTAAAGAACATGAATCTTTATTACAGCTTTCTGGTGGTGATGCTCGTAAATTATTGAACACCCTAGAAATAGTTGTGAGTAGTTTTGATTCTGACACAATTGAAATTACCAATGATATTGTTGTTGATATTGTACAACAGAATATTGTTCGCTACGATAAAGCTGGTGATCAACATTATGATATTATTTCTGCATTTATAAAATCTATTAGAGGTAGCGACCCTAACGGGGCAGTATATTGGCTTGCCAGAATGCTCGAAGGTGGAGAGGATATGAAGTTCATAGCCCGTAGATTATTAATATCTGCATCAGAAGACATTGGAAATGCAAATCCAACAGCTTTAGTTATTGCTAACAATTGTTTTCAAGCTGTTAATGTTATTGGTTTCCCAGAAGGAAGAATTATCCTTTCTCAAACTGCTGTTTATTTAGCCAACTCACCAAAAAGCAATGCTTCTTATGAAGCCATCGGAAAAGCTCAGCAGTTAGTTCGGCAAACAGGCAACTTATCTATACCATTACACCTAAGAAACGCTCCTACCAAATTAATGAAAGACATTGGTTATGGTGCAGACTATAAATATTCTCATGGATATGAAGGTAATTTTGAAGCACAAGAATATTTACCTGATGAAATAAAAGGCACCAAACTTTATGAGCCTGGCAACAACCCTAAAGAAACTTCTTTTAGAAAAGATTTAAAAGATAAGTGGAAAGACAAATACAACTATTAAAATGACGAAATCCTTAACACAGCTTTTCGAAAGAGATTTGGAAGCTTTAAAAAATGAAATTAATTCATACTCTAACGAAAATAATCTTTGGATTACAAACAGTAACATTAATAATTCTGGGGGAAATCTGTGTTTACACTTAATCGGAAATTTAAACCATTTTATTGGAGATGCTCTAGGTAATACCGGGTATATTAGGCAAAGAGAACTTGAATTTAGTGCTAAAAATATTCCCGTTGCTGAAATGAGTAAACAAATAGATGATGTAAAGGGAGTAGTAAAACAAATAATTTCAGGACTATCTCAAGAAGATTTAAATTCAGCTTTTCCAATTGAAGTTTTTGGACATGAAATGACTACAGAATTTTTTCTATTACATTTATCTACTCACCTAAATTATCACTTAGGTCAAATAAATTACCATAGAAGATTAACCATTTAGTTTAACAGCCAACAAGGTATTTTTCAATAAACTAGCAATTGTCATTGGCCCTACTCCACCAGGAACTGGAGAAATAAAAGCACACTTTGGTGCTACCTCATCAAATTTAACATCTCCTAATAATCTAAATCCAGATTTTTTAGAACTGTCTTCAATTCTATGAATACCAACATCAATAACCGTAGCGCCTTCTTTAACCATATCTGCAGTTAAAAATTCAGGCTTACCTAAAGCTACAATCAATATATCAGCTTGATTAGTAATTTCTTTTAAGTTTTGTGTTCTACTATGTGTAATAGTTACTGTACAATTTCCAGGATAAGCATTACGTGCCATTAACACACTCATTGGTGAACCAACAATATGACTTCTTCCAATAACCACACAATGCTTTCCTTCTGTAGGAATATTGTAATGTCTTAGCATTTCAACAATTCCAGCAGGTGTAGCAGGTAAAAAACTTGGTAAATCCAATAACATTTTCCCTAAACTAACAGGATGAAAACCATCCACATCTTTTTCTGGAGCAATAGCTTCAGTTACCTTTTGCTCATCAATGTGTTTAGGTAAAGGTAATTGAACAATATACCCATCAATTTCAGGGTTGTTATTCAATTTTTGAACTTCAGTTAATAAATCTGCTTCACTAATATCTGCATCTAACTTAACTAAGGTAGAACCAAAACCAACACGCTCACAAGCTTTTACTTTTGCATTTACGTAAGTTCTACTTGCACCATCGTCTCCAACTAATATAGCAGCCAAATGAGGTACTTTCCCTCCATTTACTTTTATCTGTTCAACTTCTAAAGCAATGTCATCTTTTACTTTATTAGAAACTTCTTTTCCGCTTACAATAGTTGGTTCCATAGTTTATCGTTGTTTAGGCATGTTTCGCATCATTTGAGCCATCTTTTTCTTATCTCCCATCATTCTCATCATCTTACTAGTTTGGTCAAACTGCTTAATTAATTTATTTACTTCTTGAATGTTTGTTCCACTACCAGAAGCAATTCTTTTTCTCCTACTTCCGTTTAATGCTTTCGGGTTTTCTCTTTCATATGGTGTCATAGAATGTATAATTGCTTCTATGCCTTTAAAAGCATCATCATCTATATCAACTCCTTTCATTGCTTTACCCACGCCAGGAATCATTCCCATTAAATCTTTTACATTACCCATTTTTTTAATTTGGGCTATCTGACTTAAAAAGTCATTAAAATCAAATTGATTTTTAGCAATTTTCTTTTGAAGTTTTCTTGCTTCTTCCTCATCATATTGTTCTTGGGCACGTTCAACTAAACTTACAACATCTCCCATTCCCAGTATTCTGTCTGCCATACGTTCAGGATAGAAAACATCTAATGCTTCCATTTTCTCGCCTGTACCTACAAACTTAATTGGTTTATCAACTACATTTCTAATCGACAATGCAGCTCCACCTCTTGTATCTCCATCTAATTTTGTTAATACAACTCCATCAAAATCTAATCTATCGTTAAAAGCTTTAGCTGTATTTACAGCATCTTGCCCTGTCATAGAATCTACAACAAATAATGTTTCTTGTGGACTTACTGCTTTTTTAACCTCTGCAATTTCAGTCATCATTTGCTCATCAACTGCTAGACGTCCAGCTGTATCTATTATAACCACATTATGCCCTTTGCTCTTAGCATGAATAACTGCTTGCTTAGCAATATCAACCGGATTTTTATTTTCCTTATCACTCCAAACTTCAACTCCTACTTGCTCACCTAAAACATGTAATTGGTCAATTGCCGCTGGTCTGTATACATCCCCTGCAACTAATAAAGGATTCTTACCTTTTTTAGATTTTAAATGTAGTGCTAGTTTCCCAGAAAAAGTTGTCTTACCAGAACCTTGTAAACCAGAAATTAAAATTACAGCAGGACTACCTTGAATATTGATGTCAGACATTCCGCCACCCATCAATCCAGCTAACTCATCATGAGTAATTTTAACCATTAATTGATTAGGCGATACTGCATTAATCACATTTTGCCCTAATGCTTTTTCTTTTACTGTATCTGTAAATTGCTTTGCTACTTTGTAGCTAACATCAGCATCCAATAATGCTCTACGAATTTCCTTAACCGTCTCAGCAACATTTATTTCTGTTACTTGTCCTTGTCCTTTTAATACCTTAAAGGCTCTATCTAACTTATCACTTAAACTATCAAACATTTATTTTCTTTTTTAACAAACACAAATTTAACATTTATTGAGCGATTAAGAAAGGCTTAACTTACCTCAAATTAAAACTTCAATAAAAAATTTTCTTTACTTAATTCAGGATTAAAAAAGACTATTCCTACAAAGTGTAAATCTATGGTAGTAGTTACCTTATCGTTTTGTTTTATTATTTCCCACGCTTCAGTCATTCCTTCACTCCAATGTATATCATCAAAAACAAATACAGCCTCTTGATTCGCTTTGTTTGCACATAAATTAAAATAATTCAAAGTGGCCTCTTTTGTATGGTTCCCATCAAAAAAAACAAAATCAAGATGATTAACAGTTTTAAGATATGACGGTAAAAAACTATCAAAAGTATCGTGATTCAAAGTAATATTTTCAAACCCTATCTTATCAAAATTAACCTGAGCTACCTTTGCAGTATTATTACAACCTTCAACTGTAATTACATTAATGTTTTTTGCCACAGCAGCCATATACATGGTGCTAACACCTAAAGATGTTCCTAATTCTAAAATGGTTTTAGGTTTAAATCGATTAACCAACCTAAACAATAATTGCCCATACTTAGGAGACTTTAAAGTGTGTTTAGCTATATCTTTAATCTTTCTTTTATTAGATGAATTAACAGTTGATCCAGCACCATGGTCATCTATAGAGATTTCCATATCTGTTAACAACAGCTTTGCCCTTATCGATTCTATATCATTATAAATATAAAAAGGATTATCATCTGTAATTACATCATTGTATAATTCAAAAACAAAAGGAGAATGAATACTATGCTCATTCCCAGATTTAAGTCGATATTTTGCAAAATCTAATGCTTGCTTAAACTTATTCATACCGTAAAAGTAGTTGTTTTAAAGGAAATTATTCTAATATAATTACCTTTGCTTAACTATCGATATATATAAAACCATAGCAGCTAATTCTAAAGGAATTTACAAAGAAAAAGGAAGTAAGTTTATTGCTATTGCTTCACCTATATACTCTGAAGATGAATTTAAGATATTTCAAAACGAAATAAAAAGAGAATATCATGATGCTCGTCACCATTGCTATGCTTTTAAAATTGGACTAAGTGAGAATGAATATCGTTATAATGATGATGGTGAACCTAACAATTCAGCTGGAGCTCCAATCTACGGGCAAATTCAATCTTTTAATGTTACTAATATAGCAATAATTGTAGTACGATATTTTGGGGGAACCAAGCTTGGTGTTGGAGGATTGATTACTGCTTATAAGGAAGCTGCAAAAGAAGCGTTGCAGAATAGTAAAATTGTAGACCGTACCGTTGATAATTTTTACCAACTAGAGTTTGGATATGAAATCTTGAGTGATGTAATGAATTTTGTTAAACAACATCAACTAGATATTATTTCACAAGTACTTGAAGAAAAAGGAACTATTCAGTTTAGAATTAGGCAAAGCGAAGCCATAACCATTATTGAGTTACTAGAAAAAATTGATGGTTTAAAAATAAGTTTTTTAAGAACCGCTTAATTATTCTTGTTCTGGTAATTTAACCAAATCAATCACTTCAGTATGAGAATGTGTAGAACCCTTTCCTAAAGCTAAATCAACAACTACATCTTTAGGTGTATATCCTTTAGCAGAAACGGAAACATTATATTTTTTACCTCCAGGTAAGGTTATAAAAAAGTCCCCATCATCATTACAAACAGTCTTGGCAACTTCCTTTCCAGAATCATCTTTAAAAGTAAGTTGACCTACGATATTATCCTCACCATTTTTAATAGTCCCCTTTAATATAGAAAGGTTAATAGAAACACCCTCAGTTAATACAGGATAATTACTCATATCTATTTTGTAAATATCTCTTTCTCCCATACCATCTTCTTTTACAGTAGAATAATGAGCAGTTTTTCCATCAGTACTTAATACAAAATGAGCATCTTTTCCAATAGTATTAATAGGGTAACCTAAGTTTTCTGGTTTAGTCCAAGTACTATCCTCATTCATTCTGGACATAAATACATCATAATCTCCTAGGCCTAAATGACCATTAGAACTAAAAAAGATTGTTTTACCATCTGGATGAATAAATACAGCTGCTTCATCTTCTGGAGTATTAACAACTGGTCCTAAATTTTTAGGCTCTCCCCAAACAGATTTTGAAATTCTTTCCGCTACATAAATATCTCCACGTCCCTGAGCACCATTCTTTTTCCCAATTCTTTCACTTACAAAAAACATTCTATTTCCATCTGCAGTAAGACAGGCTGAACTTTCGTAGTAAGAAGTATTTATTGGCTTTTCAAGAGGTTTAGGTGTTCCCCAAGTTCCTGAGCTTTTTCTTCTTTTCGACACAAAAATGTCACCAATATAAAGTACTCCGTCATTACGATAAATAAAAATTTGATTTCCATCAGGAGAAATACTTAATCCAGCATCATGCCCTTCAGTGTTTAATTTCCCTTCAATTGGTCTAGCTTTTCCCCAAATATTTTCAGCTGAATCCCAATGAGAAATATAAATATCTTCAAAGTACTTAAAATCTCCTGCTTTATCTACTCCACCACCTTTAGTATCTGATCTTCTAGAAGTAAATATCATAGTTTTACCATCAGCAGAAATTGAAGGGGCATAATCACCACCTCTTGAATTAATATTATCTCCTAAATTTTCAATCGTAACTTTTACTGGACTAGCCATCATTTTCTTAGCATAATCTATCTGAGAAATACGCAATGCTACATTATGAAATTTACGGTCTTTCTTTGAAGCAGTAGAATTATATATGTTATAAGCCTCTAAAGATTCATCTAGCTGCCCATTTCTATGATAAGCTTGTCCTAAGTTAAAAAACAATTCATCATCAACTTCTTCGTCTAGTTTTTTAGCATTCTGAAAATATTCTACAGCTAACTCAAAGTTTTTCATTCTAAAATGACATTCACCAATTCTGTAATTCACTTTTGCATCATTGGTAAAATCTTTTAATAACTCACGATAAATATTTAAAGCTGCTCTTACGTTATTTTCAGTTAAATATTCATGACGGGCATCCATCATTTTTTTCTTATAAGTTACCTTGCTTGCTTTTTTATCTTCTTGTGAAAAACCCGCTGTACTCAGAAGAGTAACAGCAAAAAATAGTAGTAAATATTTCCTCATATTTGTTTTTTTTATCCGTATTACACAGCAATTATGCCAAATGTAGGATACAGACTATGCCTTTGTACACTAACAAAAATAAGTATTTAGAAATGGATATAAAACTATATATATTAACAACTGTTAAGAAAAGGTATTACTTATCTCATTTGCCTTTATATAATCAAGAAATTTAGACAGTGCTTTCAACTTATCATTAGTTAAATTATAATCTATATTGTGGGTTAAATAATTACTCAATTCTTTTTTAGTAATTGCCCTTTTATCTTTAGACTCTATCACATCCTCAATAGCATTAACCCCAATACTTAATGCCTTATCAAAATTATCTATGAATGATTGAGGTAATTTTTTATTTGCTACCCAACAAGCAAAAACAAATGGTAAACCAGTCATCTTTTTCCATTCTTCAGCTAAATCGTATTTGTAATTAAAAGATTTTGGTAAGGCAAAAGTTCTATCTCCAATAATAACACCAGCGGTTTTACCTCCAATTTCTTGAATAAACTCTTTTCCTGCATCCATCCAATTTGGTGAAATCTCCCAATATTCTCGAGCTAATACTTGAACCAAGTTAATGGATGTTTTAGAATGAAAATCTAAATAAACATGTGTGATTTCTTCCAAAGGGACATCACTATATAGGGCAACTGTATCTACTTTACCTTCTGCCCCTATACAATAATCAGAAATTATATAATGTTCCTTTAATTGAGGAATAACAGCAATCGGAACTAACCCTAAATCTACCTCATCATTTAGTAACTTTTGGGCACAATCTGATGGAATATCTAAAGATAAATCTATTTCATTTCGCAAATCTGATTGATTTATCCCATGAATAAATGGTAATGTATTTAAATAAGATACTGCTGAAACTCTAACCTTCAATTTATTCTTGCTTTTGTGCGTAAGGATTATCCGACAAATCTACCACTTTATGTGTTGCAACCGTTGCTGCAATTACAGAAATTATAGCTACAAAACCTGCTAAAGTTGTTCCGCAGAATGGAATTAATAGCATAAAAGAGAATACCATTCCATTGGCAATTGCTAGGCCTTTGTTCGCTCTAATAAACTTCACACTCTCTTTTAATTTCATTCTTCTTCGTTCGTTTGTATAATCAATAAATGAAAATCCATAAAAATAAGAGCTGATAAAAAACAATAATACACCACCGATAATACCACCTAACAATGGAATAAACAAGCCTAAAAAGAATATTATTATCATATAAAACAATTCAATAAACAAGTTTCGAAGAGCTAACAATATACCCCTCACAACATCACGCATCATTTGGTCTCCATTAAACTTATATTTATTTCCAGTTAAGATTTCTTCCGTTTTTTCAGATAAGAAAGCAAATACTGGAGATAAACAAATTAGAACTATATACCCTCCAAAATAAGCAAAAACAAAGAAGAAAATAAATTTCATAACAACCCATACAAATCCACTAGCAACGGTTGAAATATAAGTAGATACTGAGGTTAAATATTCTGCTCCAAAAAAGGAATTATCTTCAATTTTCATGGCATTTTGCAACCAGTTTTCTACCCACTCAGTTAAAGAGCCTATTCCCAACCAACCTGCAACTAAAAACAAAATATTTAATAGTAACGGAAAAACCATATACCATATCAATCCTTTAGTAAACAACAATTCTATTGCCTTTCCATAAGAACTAAACCCTACTCCAAAATTTTTAAATAAACTCATTTTCTATATTAAAAACTTATACCAAATATACGCAATAATCAGCCGCATTATTCTCGCTAAAAGCGTTACTTTTGTTTTTTTAACAAACTTTAATAGTTCAAAGAATGGAATTAACTGCATTAACAGCAATTTCGCCAATAGATGGCAGATATAGAAGAGTAACAAAAGAATTAGGCACTTATTTTTCGGAAGCTGCTTTAATAAAATACAGAGTAAGAGTAGAAATTGAATATTTTATTGCGTTGTGCGAATTACCATTACCTCAGCTAGCTGATTTTGACAAATCACTTTTTGAGCCAATTAGAGATATTTATAGAAACTTTAGCAATGAAGATGCTTTAGCAGTTAAAGAAATTGAAAAAACTACCAATCATGATGTTAAAGCGGTTGAGTATTTTATTAAAAATAAATTTACCGATTTAGGTATTGGAGAACAACAAGAGTTTGTACACTTCGGATTAACTTCTCAGGATATCAATAATACCTCTGTTCCATTATCTATAAAAGAAGCATTGAATGATGTTTTTTATCCTTTATTAGATGAAGCTATTGCGTTATTAAAAACTAAAGCTACCGAATGGAAAAACATTCCAATGCTTGCCAAAACACATGGCCAACCAGCTTCTCCTACTCGATTAGGTAAAGAATTTTATGTTTTTATTGAGCGAATTGAAAAACAATTAGCCCAAGTTAAAGCTGTACCTTACTCTGCAAAATTTGGTGGTGCAACAGGAAACTTAAATGCACATCACGTTGCATACCCAGAATATAACTGGGTAGATTTTGCTAATAATTATGTTAACAATGGATTAGGTTTAGATCGTTCACAAACTACCACTCAGATTGAACATTATGATAATTTAGCTGCCTTATTTGATGGTTTAAAACGAATCAATAACATATTAATTGATTTAGATAGAGACGTTTGGACTTATGTTTCTATGGATTATTTCAAACAAAAAATTAAAGCTGGTGAAATAGGTTCATCTGCTATGCCCCATAAAGTTAACCCTATTGATTTTGAAAACTCTGAAGGAAACTTAGGAATTGCTAATGCAATATTTGAACACCTATCAGCTAAATTACCTATCTCTCGTTTGCAAAGAGATTTAACGGACTCTACTGTTTTGAGAAATGTTGGTGTACCAATTGGTCATTCTGTTTTAGCTTTAGCTTCTTTAATTAAAGGATTAAATAAATTGTTAATTAACGAAGATAAAATTGCAGCTGATTTAGAGAACAATTGGGCTGTTGCTGCTGAAGCAATTCAAACTGTGTTAAGAAGAGAAGGTTATCCAAAACCTTATGAAGCATTAAAAGAATTGACCAGAACTAACGAAAAAATTACTGCTACATCAATCGCTAATTTTATTGATACATTAAATGTAAATGAAGAAATTAAAGTTGAACTAAAACAAATTACACCATACAACTTTACAGGAGTAGAGTTATTTTAAATGAAAAGTTTTGCTAAAATATTAAAGTATGCTGCTGGGTATAAGAAATATGCTTTCATTAATGTATTTTGTAATATTTTATCGATTATTTTAGAACTTCTTTCCTTAATGCTTTTTATTCCATTGTTGAATTTGCTATTCAATCAGGAAACAGAAATTATAGCTGCAGAGCCAACTTTTGCTTACACTAAAGAATTTGCTGCAGATTATTTTAATTATACCATGCAGCAGTATATTGGGGACAATGATAAAGCAGCAGCATTATTATTTGTATGTGTTTCTGTTGGTGTTTTATCTCTATTTAAAAATGTATTTCGTTATGGGGCTTTGTATTATATCTCCGTTTTAAGGACTGGAGTTGTTCGTGATTTACGTAAAAAAATTCATTCAAAAACATTAGAATTACCTCTCTCTTATTATTCTGAACAACGAAAAGGAGACATCATGGCTAGAATGACTTCGGATGTTCAAGAAGTAGAATGGTCGATATTAAACTCTTTAGAACTTATGTTTAGAGAGCCTATTGCAGTAATCTTATATGTAACTACTTTAATTATAATGAATGCCGAGTTAACCCTATTTGCAATGATACTACTACCTGTAAGTGGTGTTATAATCGGTCAATTAGGTAAAAGTTTAAGACGGTCTTCTACCAAGGTTCAAGAAATGGTAGGAAACATATTATCTAGCATCGAAGAAACTCTTGGAGGACTTAGAATTATTAAAGCTTTTAATGCAGAAACTCATATCAAAAACAAATTCAATAATATAAATGAGCAACACACCAAGTTAACTTTAAAAATGGCTCGTAAAAGAGATGCTGCAGCTCCTTTAAGTGAATTTATGGGTATAACTGTTATGGTTATCTTGGTTTTTTACGGTGGTAATTTAGTTTTAGAAGGAGACTCTAATTTTAGTGGTAGTGAATTTATGGCTTATATTATTTTATTTGCCAGATTACTTACTCCAGTTAAGGCATTTTCTACTGCTTATGCAATTGTATTAAAAGGTGCTGCTTCAGCTGATAGACTTGAAGAAGTTTTACAAGCTAAAAATGACATTACAGATTCTGCAACTCCAAAAAAAGTAACTAATTTTTCTGATGCTATTACTTATAAAGATGTTGAGTTTGCATACGAAGAAAAAACAGTTTTAAATGGTATTAACATTACCATTAACAAAGGTAAAACCATTGCTCTCGTTGGTGAATCTGGAGGAGGAAAGTCAACCCTTGCAGATTTACTCCCACGTTTTTATGATATCCACAAAGGAGAAATTCTTATTGATGGTGTAAACATAAAAGAAATAGGGCTAAATAATCTCCGAGACTTAATGGGAATTGTTACGCAAGAATCTATTTTGTTTAATGACTCTATCATTAATAACATTACTTTAGGAACAGAAAATGTAACCAAAGAGCAAGTTATTGAAGCAGCAAAAATTGCAAATGCCCATGATTTTATCATGCAAATGGAAAAAGGATATGAGACTAGCATTGGTGATAGAGGAGGGAAATTATCTGGCGGACAAAGACAACGTATCAGTATTGCCAGAGCAGTACTAAAAAACCCACCTATTTTAATTCTAGATGAGGCGACTTCTGCTTTAGATACTGAATCTGAAAAATTAGTTCAAGACGCCTTATTTAAATTAATGCAAAACAGAACATCTATTGTTATTGCTCACAGACTATCTACTATACAACATGCTGATGAAATATTAGTATTACAGCAAGGAGAGATTGTTGAGAGAGGTACGCATACAGAATTGTTAAATCAGTCAGGCGTTTATAAAAAGCTATCTGATTTACAAACATTTGCGAGTTAGATGAACATCACAATTCAAATTCACAAACTTTTTATTACTTTTAAAATTCCTAACTTAAATAAACACTTATGAAAAAATTAGTAGCACTTTTAAGCATCTTTACTTTTGTTTTATTTTTAACTTCTTGCGGTGGTGATGAGCCAGTTGAGGAAGTAATTGAAGAAGTTGTTGTGGATGATCCAAATGCTGAAATCACAGCTGCTGATACAAGTTCTACAGGTGTTTATCAAGAAGAAGTTAGTGAAGAACCTCAAAGTTTACAAGAAGCTATGCAAGGTTCTAATTCAGAGCCAGAAGTTGAAGAAGGTGGAATGAGTTTTTGTGATTGTGTTAAAAAGAACAAAGAGTTACAAGACATTATGATGGGAGAAAATACTTCTGATGAAGATTTTGATAAAGCGATGGCAGATATTGAAGCTATGAAAACTGGAGAATGTAAAATTATGTTTGCTGCTAAGCAAAACACCATGGATGAGAAAAAAGCTCACGAACGAAAAGTGAGAAGGTGTTTAAGTAAATAATCTTATTTCAATATTTACGAATAAAACTGCTCACTAAAATTAACTAGATACAATTCTTTTTTAGCTCTAGTTATAGCTGTATACAACCAGCGTAAATATTCTACATTTATCATTTCATCGGTTAAATAACCTTGATCTACAAAAACTGCATCCCATTGTCCACCTTGCGATTTATGGCAAGTTATTGCATAAGCAAACTTAACTTGTAAAGCTTGATAATAAGGGTTTTTACGAATTAACTCGTTCCTTTTTTTACGATTAGGTTCAAAACTGTAATCTTCTGAAACAGCATCGTACAGTTCTCTAAATTTTTCACTTGGTAAAGATGGAGTATCTGATAAAATGCTATCCATTAAGATTTTCACTTCCAAATTGGGTTCATTGGGGTAATCTATCATTCTAATGGTAAGGTTTGCAAATCGAAAACCGTACATTTCTTCTTCCCCACTAATTTTTAGTATTTCTACAATATCTCCATTGGCAATAAAGCCAGCTTTTGAAGCATCATCTAACCAAAAATAATTGTTCTTTACCACCATCATAAAATCGCCAGAAGCAATTTCATCTTCCATCCACCTAATTCTAGAACGTATCTGTAAATTAAATAAGTTAGCTCGTTTATTACTTCTGGTAATTACCATTACATTATCATCACCAAACTTACCGTAAGCACTATCTAATTCATCTTCTAATTCAATTCCGTTTATAGTTTTTACATCTGACTTGTTTACGCTTTTAAACAAAGGCAAATCCATTTTTTTAGAAGCAATTTTGTCTCTTAAAAATGTTGCATTAGTCAATATTTCGGAATCTTCTGCTTGTCTAACTACTTCGCTTAACTCATTAAATTCAATATTTAATCGATATGAATGATATAAGAAATTCTCATCCAAAGCAGGGCTTAACTCCATACCAACTGGAGGTAATTGTGCTGTATCTCCAATTAATACCAACTTACAATTGATACCAGAATAAACATATTCTAACAAGTCATCCAATAAACTTTTTTGCTCCCCCCAGCTTGAAGAAGTTAAACCTCCACTATCGCTAATCATACTTGATTCGTCAACTAAAAATATAGTATTTTGAAACTTGTTTTGTTTAATACTAAACCGGGTATACCCATCTCCTCCACTCCTTAATTGGTAAATCATTTTATGAATAGTGAAAGCAGGTTTATTGGAGTAGTTTGATAATACTTTTGCTGCCCTACCTGTTGGTGCTAACAATACAGAATCGTAATTTATAGTTGGTAATGTTTTTACTAAAGCACCAACTAAAGAAGTTTTACCTGTTCCCGCATATCCTTTCAGTACGAAAAGATGCTTTTGCATCTTCAAAAAAATAAAATCGGTTAATTCTCCTATTACTGTTAACTGATTTTTAGTTGGTTGAAAACCAAAGTTTTCTAATAATGATTTGTAAAAAAGGTTCTGCATATTTTCAACTTACCAAGTTAACCTTTAATGAACAAATACTCCCTTTTGTTAATTAATAAATGTTTTTATAATATTAAATTTTCAAATTGAGTTATTATAGCATAAAAAAAATTGTAGATTTGTGATGATTAGATTAAAATGTAATTTATGAAAATAGGAATTCAATTAGGTTTAGTAGCGTTATCTATATTTATAGGCTACTTAATATGGAATAGTATTGAGAGTAAAATTGTTTTAACTGAAACTGTTGAAACTAGAAACAAAGTTGTTCAAGCTAAACTAGAACAAATTAGAGACGCTCAAGTAGAGTACAAAAAAGTTAGAGGAGAATATGCTAACTCTTTTGAGAAACTAGCCGATTTTTTAGCTAACGATTCTATTGTACAAGTAAAAATGGAGGGTGAAGTACCTGATAGTTTATTAGGACAAGAAGCAAAAGCTTTAGAATTAGGTATTATTACTAGGGATACCACAAAAATACCTGTAAGAAGTATTCTTTTTACTGATAATTTTGATGCAATAGTTGATTCTATGCCTTACGTACCTTTTGCTGGAGGCAAAACCTTTTCAATAAATGCAGGTGAAGTTGAAAAAGGAAAAGTAAATGTTAAAGTATTTGCTGTTACTGCTTACTTTAAAGATATATATGCTGGTTTAAAAACTGAAAACGAAGGTTATGACATGTTAGATTCATTATCTATTGGCTCAATGGAAGATCCAACTACTAATGGAAACTGGTAAAAACCTACTATAAAATATTTATAAAAAAGGATGTGAGTTTTTCACATCCTTTTTTTATAACTTAGCCTTAGTTAATGTCAGCTCCCAAACAACATATTAGTTTATTTGATAAATCCTTTAATAAGGGTAATGCATTGCATTACAAGCTTTATATGGAAATAAGCACAAATGGTTTAAAACAAACCATTTTAGACCTCAACACAAAAACCTTTATTGGTTTTGAGAGTTATCAATTTGAAAATATTTATAACGAACATGCTTTAGCTGAAATTCTAAAAGAAATATTAACAATTAATACTCTTTACAAACTGAACTTTAAGAACATTAATGTTTCTTATGTTAACAATCGCTCAACTTTAATTCCTAATGCAATTTTAGACCAACAAAAATTAGCTGAATACCACAAGTTTAATTTTTCTGTAAGCGAAGATGATTATTACATAGCAGACAAGCTTATTAATTTATCAGCAGCTAACATATATAGTATTCCAAATTTTATTAGCACACTTTTTAGTGATTTTATTAATGTAAAATTCAATCACTTTTCTTCTTCTCTAATTGAAGCCGCTTTAACAGATGCTAAAGCAAATAAAGCTATTTCTTCCGTGTATGTTAATGTAATGAAAGAATCGTTTCAAGTTATTATTATCAAAAATCAAAAACTAGCACTCTATAATTCTTTTGATTATAAGAGTAATGAAGATTTTATTTATTATCTACTTTTTGTTCTTGACCAACAGGGTATAAATAATGAAGAAGCTATCATTACTTTAACTGGAAATATCACTAAAAACGATGAGATTTATAAAGCACTTTATAAATACATCAACACCATTAACTTTGCTAACCGTAACAATAACATAACTTATAGTTACATTTTAGAAGAAACTCCTAATCATTTTCATCATTCCCTATTTAATCAGTTTTTATGCGAATAATTAGTGGAAAGTATAAAGGCAAAAGATTAACTGCACCTAAAAATTTACCTGTTCGTCCAACAACCGATTTTGGCAAAGAATCTCTATTTAATATCATTACTAATGATTATGATATTGACCAGTTAAGTGTTTTAGATTTATTTAGTGGAACAGGTAATATATCATATGAATTTGCATCTCGAGGTGCTAAAGAAATAACTTGTATTGATGGCAGTTTTCATTGTGTGAGTTATATAAAAAAAACGAGCAGAGAACTAGACTTTAAACAAATTAGTGTATTTAAAAATGATGTTTTTAAGTACCTAAGAACATACCCAAAACAATACGATATTATTTTTGCTGACCCCCCTTATGATTTAAAAAACATCAATGAAATTCCTGAATTAGTTTTTGAGAAAGGATTATTAAATGAAAACGGAATGTTGATTGTTGAGCATGACAGGAACTGGGATTTTTCTGAATACCCTAACTTTAGTAAACATCGTAAGTGTGGCAATGTAAATTTTAGCATTTTCGAAATTTAATGGAGGGAAATATTTCCTATAAAAACATTTTAATGATTGCCCTACCCATTATTATTAGTGGAGTGGCCCAAAATGTAATTAATGTTACTGACACTATGTTTTTAGGTAGACTTGGTGAAGTTGCTTTAGGTGCTGGAGGAAATGCAGGTATCTTCTATTTTGTATTAGTAATAACGGGTATGGGTTTTACTACTGGAGCTCAAATTATTATTGGAAGAAGAAATGGAGAAAAAAACTATTCTCAAATAGGTAATATTTTCGACCACTGCATCTACTTTATTATACCTCTTGGTTTTTTATTGTTTCTATTAATAAAATTTGGTTCACCTTATTTATTAAGTGGAATTACCAAATCAGAAAATATTTTAGCAGCATCAGTTGAATACTTAGACTATAGAGCTTTTGGGATTCTTTTCGCCTTCATCAATTTTACATTTATAGCATTTTATGTAGGAACAACTAAAACACGGGTTTTAATTTATACCACCGTCATTTTAATGTTAGTAAATGTATTTTTAGATTATGTTTTAATCTTCGGAAATTTTGGTTTCCCAGAAATGGGAATAAAAGGTGCAGCATTAGCATCAGTATTGGCTGAAGTTACAGCATTATTTTATTTCATCTTCTATACATATATAAAAGTTGATTTAAAAAAATACAATCTTTTTGGCTTCAAAAAATTTAACACTAATGTTTTTAAACGAATACTAAATGTTGGTAGCCCAATAATGATGCAGAATTTTTTATCATTAAGTTCTTGGTTTATTTTCTTTATGATAATAGAAAAATTGGGAGAACGTGATTTAGCCATTTCTCACATTATAAGAAGTATTTATATGGTATTAATGATTCCTTTGTTTGGTTTTAGTTCTGCTACCAACACTTTAGTTAGTAACCTAATTGGACAAGGAAATAACAATTTGGTTTTAACTTTAATAAAACGAGTAATTATACTAAGTTTAATAAGTACACTTATAATGTTTACAATTACACAGCTATTTCCAACACAAATTTTAGGGTTTTACACCAATGATTTAGGGTTGATTAGTGCTAGCCTCTCCACTTTAACTGTTATAAGTTTCACTATGTTCTTTTTTGCTACAGCATTTATCTTTTTTAATGGAGTAAGTGGTACAGGAAACACTAAAGTTTCATTAATAATTGAAGCAATTACAATTTCAATATATCTAGTTATTACCTACTATATAGCAATCCAACTAAAAATGAGTTTGCCATATGTTTGGTGTACCGAATTTATCTATTTTGGACTATTAGGCATTATGTCATTTGCCTATTTAAAATGGGGAAACTGGGGTAAGGTTCAAATATAATTCCATAATTAAAAAAGCCCACTCTATGAGTGGGCTTTTTTTTTGTGACCCTGTAGGGATTCGAACCCCAAATCTCCTCGGCCGTAACGAGGTGCATTATCCAGTTGTGCTACAGGGCCATCATTTCTGCAAATATAAAATTAATTGCTAATTAAATCTAAGTAATTAATTAATTTTAAAGCTAATATTTTAGCATATGGATTACAATTCAGTTAACCAGGAGTTTATTCAATTAATCATTTCAATTATTGGAGAAAAATATGTTCTCTATAGTGAAGATGCATTTAAAAAATATGGGCATGATGAAACTGAAGACTTAATATTTTATCCAGAAGTTGTAGCGCTCCCAAGAACACCACAAGAAATTTCTGAAATAATTAAATTATGTAATCAACATAATATCCCATTAACTCCTAGAGGAGCTGGAACTGGGTTAAGTGGAGGAGCCTTACCTATAAATAAAGGTGTGTTGCTCTCTATGGAGAGATTTAACCAAATATTAGAAATTGATGAACGTAATTTTCAAGCTACTATAGAACCTGGGGTTATAACACAAGTGTTTCAAGAAGCTGTTCAAGAAAAAGGGTTGTTTTATCCACCTGACCCAGCAAGTAAAGGAAGTTGTTTTATTGGGGGAAACTTAGCTG
>JARGOE010000005.1:8724-11372 GCA_029210015.1 Vicingaceae bacterium | reverse complement strand
TATCCACCTGACCCAGCAAGTAAAGGAAGTTGTTTTATTGGGGGAAACTTAGCTGAGAATTCAGGTGGACCAAAGGCTGTAAAATATGGTGTAACAAAAGATTATGTTTTAAACTTAGAGGTTGTGCTACCAAATGGTGAAATTATTTGGACAGGTGCAAATGTTTTAAAAAACTCAACTGGGTATAATTTAACCCAATTAATTGTAGGTAGTGAGGGTACTTTAGGAATAATAACTAAAGCTGTTTTTAGATTAATACCATACCCTAAAAACAATCTACTTATGTTAGTGCCTTTCTATTCAGCAGAAGAAGCTTGTGAAGCAGTAGCTGCAATATTCCAAGCCGGAGTAACACCTTCTGGTTTAGAGTTTATGGAGCGTGATGCATTAATTTGGGGAAGTGAACACTTAGGAGATAAATCATTAACGATTGCAGATGATATTGAAGCTCATTTATTAATTGAACTAGATGGGAATAATATGGATGTTTTATATTCTGAATCGGAAAGCATTTATAAAGTCCTTGAGCAATTTAAATGTGATGAAATACTATTTGCTGATGATGCTACTCAAAAAGAAAAATTATGGAAAATTAGACGAGTAGTTGGTGAAGCTGTAAAAAGTAAATCAATTTATAAAGAAGAAGATACTGTTGTTCCAAGAGCTGAGTTACCTGAACTTTTAAAAGGAGTTAAACAGATAGGAAAAACTTATGGTTTTACTTCCGTTTGTTATGGCCATGCTGGTGATGGAAATCTTCACATAAATATTATTAAAGGTGATATGAGTGATGATGATTGGAATAACAAATTAACCTATGGTATTCGAGAAATTTTTGAACTTTGCGTAAATCTTAAAGGAACCATTTCTGGCGAACATGGTATTGGGTATGTTCAAAAAGATTATATGGACATTCCTTTTAACAACGTAGAATTACAACTTCAAAAAGATATTAAATCTATTTTTGATCCAAACAATATACTTAACCCAGAAAAGATATTTTAAATAAAAATCCCGACACAAGTGTCGGGATTAAAATTCAAAGGCAGGAGATGAATTATTATGTTTAACTACCTATCTAATTAACTTTAAAACTATCTCCATTATAAAGACGCCTAATAATTCAAAAAGGTTGCTTATACTTTTTTAGGAATCGAATAATTTGATATATAATTGTTATTTTTTTAGTTTAAAAGTTTTAATTTTATAGCTACTACTAACTAAACTAAACATCATATGAAAAAAGTTATCTTATTTGCATTACTTTTCTCAGCTTTTAATATTAGTTCTTTTTCTCAAAACACAAGAACTTGTGGAACAATGGATAATGTTTCTGCTATAGATATAGAAGCTTTTGAAAAATCATTAACTCCAATTTTAAATGACTATTTAAAAAATCAGAATGAAGGGAATAATTCTAAAAAAGTTGTTTACACTATTCCTACAATAGTTCACATTATACATAATAGCAATGAAAATGTGGGGTCTGGGAGAAATATTCCATACTCTAGAGTGCAATCTCAGTTAGAAATTTTAAATGATGATTTTAGAAGAACAAACTCTGATGCATCTAATACTCCATCTTACTTTCAAGGAGTTGCAGCAGATTGTGAAATTAACTTTTGTCTAATTACAAAATACCCTTCTGGACACCCTATGGCAGGACAAACACTTCCTGAAGTTGGTGTAGACAGAGTTAGTACAGCTTCTATTGGAGGTATTAGTAATACATCATCAGGCTATAGTATGAATACGATTAATAATACTATAAAACCTGCAACATCATGGAACCCTAATGAAGTAATGAATATTTGGGTTTGTCAATTACAAAGTGGCTTATTAGGTTACGCAACATTTCCAAGTACGAGTACTTCTAGTACTACAGCTCAAAAAGACGGTACGGTAATGGGATATCAATATTTTGGAAATAACTCATCTGCATTCCCTTTTCATTTAGGAAGAACAACTACTCATGAAGTAGGTCACTGGTTAGGATTATACCATATTTGGGGTGATGATAATGGAGCTTGCTCTGGGTCAGATTTATGTGGCGACACTCCAAACCAAGCAAATTCAACTGGAGGATGTCCAAATGGAGTAAGAACTGATGCTTGTACTAGTGGAAATGGTATTATGTATCAAAACTATATGGATTACTCAAATGATAATTGTATGAATCTTTTTACAGCTAATCAAAAGTCTAGAATGCATGCCATTATGGGTAGCTACCCTAGAAGACAAACTTTAAACAGTTTTAGTTCAACTTTATGTTCATCTACAACTGATATAAATGAATTTGCCAACTCTAACATAAATATTTATCCAAACCCAACAAAAGGAAATATCAATGTTAGCTTTGAGAATAATACTGACGCTACAATAGAAGTATTTAATATGGTAGGTAAATTAATTACTTCAAACACTATTGCTTCTAAGAATTTTATTTCAATTAATATAAACAACCAACCTGTTGGAGTTTATTTTGTGAAAGTTAAATCTGGAGATTCAACAGAAACTCAAAAAGTAATGTTGACAAAATAAAATATCTTAATAAATTATTAAAAGAGTCTCAAACAATTGAGACTCTTTTTTTATGGGATTAATTACATTTGCATAAACTATATTATAGCTTAATGATAGATTTAATA
>JARGOE010000005.1:0-8624 GCA_029210015.1 Vicingaceae bacterium | reverse complement strand
CAAATTCTTAAAGATGCTGGGCAAGGTTCATTACCTGGTGGAGGGGCTGAAATTTTTGATAAAGAAATAAGAGATCAAATTTGTAAAGACAAATGTACTGGTGAACAGTGGTTAGAAATGCATGAAGCTGCTCATAATGTTGGTATGCCTTCTAACGCTACTATCTTATATGGTCATATTGAAAAACCAGAACATTTAATTGACCATATGAGTCGTTTAAGACAATTACAAGACAAAACTGGTGGCTTTAATGCTTTTATTCCTCTAAAATTCAGAAACGGCAATAACCAAATGTCTCATGTTAAAGAGTTGAGTATGGTAGAAGATTTAAGAATGTATGCAATTTCAAGAATTTTTATGGATAATTTTAATCACATAAAAGCATATTGGCCAATGATAGGAAGAGAAACTACTCAGTTGCTTCTTTCTTTTGGAGTAAATGACATTGATGGCACTGTTGATGACTCTACAAAAATATACAGCATGGCAGGAGCAGAGGAACAGAAGCCTGCAATGAGTACTGAAGAAATGGTACAATTAATTGCTGATGTAAACAGACAACCTATAGAAAGAGATAGTATTTATAATGAATTAAGAGACTATTCATTAACTACAATATCTAATTAGAGTTGCTACATTTGAATAAACTTAATACTATGAAACAACTCACTATTATTTTCTCATTACTTCTGCTTATATCTTGCGGTAATGATGAAACGGAAAAAATTGTTGAAAATAATATTGAAATATCACAAGAAACAGTTGAGTCATCTCCAATATTATTTATTAACGAATCCTCAAGTTTAGATAGTGATTCCATAGCCTTAAAATTGAGTGAAGCTTATGGCGAAATTATGGCATTAGTAGGTGTTAGTAACTTAGAGGTAAAAGGTTCTCCAATAGCTATTACTACAGACTTAACAATGGAGGATATGTATTGGGAATTTAAAGCTGCTATTCCTGTAAACTATCCAGAAGGTTTTGAGGTAATGGGAAGAATAAAAACTGGCAACACATATGAAGGCAAAGTAGTAAAAGGAGTTCATGTAGGTTCTTATGAGGAAAGTATGAATACTTACAGTGCTATTGAAAAATACATCAAAGAAAATGAATTACAGATTAATGGCGAAACTTGGGAAGAGTATATTGATGATCCTAGTAAAGTAGCACCTGAAAAACTAAGGACTTTCATTTATTATCCTATAAAGTAATATACATCTTTCACAATAGCATATGCCTAACAACAATATTATCATAACAGGTCATAGAGGTGCTGGTGGTTTAGCTCCTGAAAATACTTTAGCTTCTATTCAACTAGCTCTAGATTTAGGTGTAGATAGAATAGAAATAGATGTTCAACAAACTAAAGACAATGTTATTATTGTTCTACATGATAGGACTTTAAGGAGAACAACAACTGGAGTAGGATATGTTAAAACAAAGACATATGATGAAATACTAAAATTTAGTGCTGGATACAAGTTTAATCGCCATTACATAAATGAAAAAGTTCCAACTCTTGATGAAGTTATAAAGCTAATTAATGGTAAAGTTGAACTACTAATCGAAACTAAATATAGTTTCATGTACTACCCTAACATTGAAAGACACATTATAAATGTTATCAAAAACAATAACGCTAAGGATTGGTGTAAAATAATTTCTTTTAATGATAGAGCTTTATTTAGAACTCATAAACTAGATAAGGACATTAAGCTAGGAAAACTATTTGTTGGGAAGCATGCTAAACTGCCTTTATCTTGGGATAAGGGAATGAACTTAAAACCCTTACATAGATATCATTTTGTGGATGAAATAATTGTTAAACATAGTTACGCAACATCAGCAATTATTGAAAGAGTTCATGAATTCGGAAAGCAACTTCATGTATGGACTGTTAATGACCCTGCTACTATAGAAAAATTAATTGAAAGAGGTGTAGATGGAATAATATCTGATTATCCAAATTTGCTTTTTAAATACAAAAAATAACTTTCTTATCATTTCCTCCCTTAATTTATTAAATTTGTTCTATGTCAGATTCAAAATTATATTACTCAATTGGAGAGGTTTCTAAAATGTTTGATGTAAACACTTCATTAATTCGTTTTTGGGAAAAGGAATTCGACATTATCAAACCAAAAAAAAATAAAAAAGGTAATCGTTTATTCACCAAAGGAGATATTGATAATTTTCATATCATATTCCATCTGGTAAAAGAGCGTGGATATACACTAGAAGGTGCTAAAAAGAAATTAAAAGATAATAAAGATGATACTATCAAGAATGTTGAGATAGTACAATCATTACAAAAGATAAAAGGTTTTTTAGTAAATCTAAAAGAGGAGCTTTAAGCTCCTCTTTTTTTATTTCTATTTTTAGTTGATCAACTAAAGTTTAACAATTTTTTGTGTTTTAATAACTTCGCCATCTCCATAGATATTAATAAAGTACACACCTCTCTTATAATCATTCTTAAAGCGAACAAAATCTGTGTTTGAAAACTTATAAGTATCAATCATTTTTCCAGTAATTTCAAAAACTTCAACTTTAACAGTTTTATGAGATTGAGCAAACTTAACAGTTAACTCATCCTTAAAAGGATTAGGGTAGATAGAAGCCCCATTGCTTTCTGAATTAGATGTCTCAACCGATGTTGTTAAAGAATCTGCTATAAGGAAATTATCAAATCCAGCCTCAACAAGATGTCCAGGAGCATCATCCATAGCTCTAACTGTTAATTGCATATTTGCAGTTGGTGTAATTACACTTGAAACTTGATAAAATTTATTTACCCAAGTTCCATTTGTATTAGTACTCTCTATTGCAACATCTAAGTTAACTGAAGTTAATCCATTAGATAGTGAAATTACTATAGAATCATTTGGTGTTCCTGAACCTCCATCATTAAAGAACCATCTGTCAAAATGGATATAAGGGTCTCCAAAAGAAGTTAAATCAAACATTGGTGATGTTAAAACAGTTTGTCCACCATCTATATCATCATCCCCAGCATTACCTCCACCATTACCAGTAACATATGCTTCATCCATACAGTCTGTTTGGACATCTTGCCCTGGGTTTGAAGGATTACCATTAAATGTAGTGCCTGCAGGCACATCTCTTTCCCAATCTCCTGTAGAAGGATTACCTGACACAGTCCATCCTAAATCTAAAGTAAAATCATCAGAGTAACCATCAACTAATTGGTATATATGAGGATTGTTTACTAAGGCTAAGTTTTCATTGGTAGCACACAACTGTTGATACCCCCATTTTCCAACATAAACGTCATAAGTTCCTTCAATAAAACCTGATATTGAAAAATTACCTGACCCGTTAGTCTGAACAGTATTATCATATGAATTACCAACAATTCTTACCTCAGCATTAGGAATACCTAAAGATCCCATATCAACTACTTGACCTTGTAATGTAAATGGAATTATAGGTACTAATTCAACGTTTAAAGTAGTTGTATTTCCAGCAGTTAAAACTACATTTTGAATTGTTTTTGTTTTATAACCTAGTTTTGTAAACGTAACATCGTAAGTTCCAGCAGTAGCTATACCAAATTGATAATTACCTAATATATTAGAGTTTGTTGATGTTGTTGTTGCAACTATATCAATTTGAACTGCATCTATTGGATTTGTAGTTACAGTATCCGTTACATTCCCTGCTAAATATGATGCTGGTGAATAAGTTGGACCTAAAACGTACAATCCATTTTCAATATCACTAGCAATAATAAGTCCAGAAGGTAAGTAAGGGTAAACTCCCCAACAACCATTAAATCCATCACCATTAAATGCAGGTGAAGTGTCATAATTACCCACTTCAACCAATATATTAGGGTTTGAAGCATCATGTATTGTAACTCCATCTCTATAGTATGAAGTAACTAAATAATCTCCATATACAAATACATTGTGGGGTATAACTAAATCTCCAGGACTCGATTGAATTCTATCTAACTCACTAATATTCGCTAAATTACTCACATCATATGATCCAATAAAAGCATTACTTTTTTCATCTGTAGTGAATAAATAATCTCCATCATCTGATATCCAACAATTGTGTGTAAAGTTGTTTGGTGTGTTATGAGTAGCCATTGTAACTGGTACAGCTTTATTACTAACATCAACTACAACAAAAAAACCATCATTAATAGCTCCTCCCCAAAGAGTATCACCTCTCACCATTCCATCATGCAAATAAAAATCATTATACCTACCAACTTCAACTGGATTTTTCGGATCAACATTTAAATCTAAAATTATTGCTCCTCCTACACCATTATCAGCTCCCATAATGTATGCATAACCGTTTTCATCTATATATATGTCGTGGGCAGAACTAAAATTATAAGTTGAACCAGTATATTGATAAACGTCTCCAGGAGTAATTGCTCCCGGCAAGTTAGACATATCTATAATTTTTAAACCATTATTCCCTTCATTTACTATATAAGCATGTTGGTTCCAAACTTTTAAATCTCTCCATATTGTCTGAGCTCCTGGGCTAAAAAATACCTCTACTGGCGCAGAAGGAGTAGAAATATCAACTATTTGAGTACCTTGATTAGCTCCAACTAAAGCATATTCATTTCCATTACCATCAACATATCCCCATATATCACTTAAGTTACCATGAGTTGAAGGTAATTGGCCAACTAAATTTATATTCAACTGTGCATTTGAGTTAAATACTTGAAAGATAACAAATGCTAATAATAGTAATTTCTTAATCATGCCTTATGCTTTTTTTGTTAGTTTCTGCAATTTACAACTTTTAAATCACTTTTAAGTTTGAATTCTACCAAAGGCTTGAATTCCTAGTCAAACGGTACAATTAAGATCCTTCTTCTTTCTTATCGTTAAAGGCTGTAGGTAATAAATCAATCCCTTTTTTAGAAGCAATTTTTATAAGAAAAGGCATTAAGAGGCTTGCTCCTGGTATTAAAGCGAAAGGGACACCTATCCCCAAAACCTTTAGCAAATCATATACTTGAGTTTTTAACTCCTCTTCTTCTTCCTTAGTTACATTTCCTTCTTTAACATATTTCACAAATATCTTTGATGCTTCTTGGGTTTCCGAAGCTTCAGTTTTAATATTTATCATTAAATCTTGAAAAGCTTTTGAAGTCTTCTCTTTATGAATTCTAATTTTTTCGGAAAACTCAGTTTTACCATCCTTTTCAAGAATAGCAATATCTATTTCTAAGCTATCTTTATTATCACTATCAGACATTACCGAACCTTATCAATGGAATAATCATAAAACCTCAATAAAGATAAATCCTTATTCTCATAACCACTTTCAATACCTGTTTTAAAGAAATTAAACTGAATAGACTTTCCATAATAGCGAGGTAACATTCCCGAAGAAATATTTACACCATAGTTATTAAAATAATCACCAAAGTAATAAGCAATATCAAAACCTAACAAAGTATAGTCAGAAGGATAAACTCCTTTATCATTAATATAATTTGTTAAAAATTGATTATTAAGCGAATCCTGACAATTGATATACTGCGAAGAACAATAGTGCACATTCAATCTCTGAAAATAATCCATATCTATATTTTCAAATTCATCCCATTCCTCTAATCCGATAATGGTAACTTTATAATTTTTGTAATCTCTCTTATTTAATGTTGTTATTAAGTAGCTAAATAAACTTGTTACCTCAATCTGGCTAGTAGTAGGAGCAAAAATCACATTATTTTTTGTTCCACTAAATTGAGCAACTATGTCAGCAATATTAGTAGTTACGTCAATCTTTTTGATTGAGGAATATATAGATGTATCTGAATTACTAAGTAATTCCTTATTGTAGGCACTTATACACAAATCAACTAGTGGATTTTCTTTTGCCTTTTTGTAAGAAATTGCCAATAAATTTTCTGTCTTAAAGCTATCTACTAACAACTTAGCAATAGGCTCAATTATTGCTGTTTTTGATGGAATTGCTTTAAATACAAACGGATTCCCTAATAACACCTTATTGGCCTGTTTTACAGGAGTAACTAAAGGTATTTTATTCTCTTTACAATAGCTAGCAACCAATTCAAAATTATCATAATACAATGGCCCAACAATTATGTTTAAATCTTTAAAAATTGGTTTTTGTAATAACATTTTAATTCTAGAAGTATCTTTTCCTCTAGTATCATAAACAAACACTTTAAATTTACAAGAATCACTATATAACGAATCTAATGCTGCCATAAACCCATTATAAAACTCAATGGCAAATTTAGACTTTGGATAGATTTTTCTCTCCTCTAAAGCTTGTCTACTATCTACCATTTCATCATTTTCATCCAAATAAAATGGAAGAAGTAATCCAATGTTATAAATTGATTTTTTTTGAATCGAAAAAGTATCCAATTGTAAATTTTCTGGCAAATTAAAAGATATAGCTGTTGTATCATTTTCAATAACACTTAAAGGAGTTGGCAATAAAATAGTTTCACCTTCTCTTAAACCTTGTGGTAATCCATTATTCACCTGCTTAATCTCTTCTAACGATATATCATAAGTTTTACTTAATGAATATAGCGTTTCACCCTTAGCTACAACATGTGTTTTTCTATTTAAAACTATAGGCACATCTTTTACATCCTTAACCTCAACCTTTAATTTTTTTACTGGAATCTTGATAACTTGTCCTTCCTGTAAGCCATTTGTTATATCAGGATTAACTGAAATAATTTCGTTTTGTTGAACTTTATAAAGTTTAGATATAGAGTATAAGGTTTGTTTCTTCTGAACTACATGAGTTATAAAATTCCCATCCAAAACAACTTCTTCATTCTCTTTCCTTTTAACTGGAATGAATATTTTTCCCCCTATACTTAATCCATCAACCACACTAGGATTCTCTTTTTTTAAAACATCTAAAGGAATATCATATTTTTTATGAATAGCATATAAAGATTCTCCTTTTTCTATTATATGGATATAATATTTTTTTCCTTTAATATCATGCACTTCCAATGAATCAGTTTGTGAAAAAACATTCAAAGAAAACACCACAAAAAAAGTGGTTAAAAAACAATATATAAGTAACTTTTTGATAGTCAATATTAAGCAATTATTCCCATTCAATAGTAGCGGGTGGTTTAGAACTAATATCATAAACCACACGATTTACTCCTTTAACTTTATTAATAATTTCATTAGATGTTTTAGCTAAAAACTCATACGGAAGATGACACCAATCTGCAGTCATTCCATCTGTTGATTCTACAGCTCTTAATGCAACAGCTTGCTCATAAGTACGTTCATCACCCATAACACCAACTGATTGTACAGGCAATAATATTGCCCCTGCTTGCCATACCTCATCATATAAATTTGCTTTTTTCAAACCTTCTATAAAAATATAATCCACCTCTTGCAAAATCTGTACCTTTTCTGGAGTAATATCTCCTAATATACGAATTGCCAAACCAGGACCAGGGAAAGGATGTCTTCCTAAAAGTTCCTCATTTAACCCCATAGAACGACCAACTCTTCTAACTTCATCTTTAAATAGTAAGCGTAAGGGTTCTACTATTTGTAGTTTCATATAATCTGGCAAACCACCAACGTTATGGTGTGATTTAATAGTAGCAGAAGGGCCTCCTGTTGCTGAAACTGATTCAATAACGTCTGGGTAAATAGTCCCTTGGGCTAACCACTTTACATCCTCAATTAAATGAGATTCTTCATCAAAAACATCAATAAACACTTTACCTATTGCTTTACGTTTTTTCTCAGGATCTGATTCTCCAGCTAAGGCTTTATAAAATTTATTTTTAGCATCAACACCTTTTACGTTTAAACCTAAATGCTCATACTGTTTTAAAACAGCATCAAATTCATTTTTACGCAACAACCCATTATCTACAAAAATACAATACAAGTTTATGTTAATTGCTTTGTGTAATAATACAGCAGCAACTGTACTATCTACTCCACCAGACAAACCTAAAACTACTTTATCATTTCCTATCTTTTCTTTTAATCCATCAACAGTAGTTTCTACAAAATTATCAGGTGTCCAATTTTGAGCTACTTTAGCTATTTTAACTAGAAAATTCTCTAATAATTTAGTTCCATCTGATGAATGATATACTTCAGGGTGAAATTGAATAGCGTAAGTATCTTCTCCTTGAATATGGTAAGCAGCATTTTTAACATCTGATGTACTAGCTATACATTCATAATTATCAGGTAAACTAAGAATAGTATCCGAATGGCTCATCCAAACTTGACTTCCTTCCTTAATTCCATCAAACAATGGGTTGTTATGATTCAAATATGTTAAATTGGCTCTTCCAAACTCTCTAGTATTAGAGGCGCCTACTTCTCCTCCAAAAAAATGAGCTAGATATTGAGCTCCGTAACAAATACCTAACAAAGGCTTTTTACCTTTTATTTCAGCTAGATCAACTTTAGGAGCACTTTCTCCTCTTACTGAATGAGGAGAACCAGATAAAATTACAGCCTTATAATTCTCAAAATTGTAATTATCACTATTGTAAGGATGTATTTCACAATATATATTTAATTCCCTAACCCTGCGAGCAATGAGTTGTGTTACTTGAGATCCAAAATCTAAAATCA
>JARGOE010000105.1 GCA_029210015.1 Vicingaceae bacterium | reverse complement strand
TAGGTATAGAAATTGACTTACGTGAAATGATTAACGATACAGACATTCCTAAACCAATAAGTGATGAGAAGGGATTTTTGCTTTAAATTTTAACGTATTTAGCAAATACCCAACCGACTATTTTACCAGCTTTAATTTTATGCCAATCATTCTTGGTTTTAGTAATGGTAACTTTTGTTTTGTTAGGCAATGAACCAACAATTTTAGCAGTCTTGTTTCCTTTTGCCCTAACATTTAAGTTAGTTGCGACTTTAACAACTCCTTTGGTTTTTAACTTAGTAGTTTTTTTAGGTTTTTCTTCTTGTGGTTTTGTTGTAGCAATAACGGTATAAACAGACTTCCCTCCTTTTCTACTAGCTCTCAATTGCTGTTTACGGTTTTTACCATCTGCACGATATGAAACATGTACCCAATCTGGCTCTTTATCTGTTCCAAACTCCCAAATTAATTGGTCAAACTCTAAATTATCTTTAATGTAATTATAAATCTGTTTATTAGTAAATCCTTTGGTAGCATCTAAATCTATGGCTTCTCCTTTACAATGTTGTGATGTTGAACTTCCTCCAATAGCCTTGTTTAAAGCTACACTTCTAAAAAAAGAATTTACTCTAATAGGCTTATCAAAATGAACTCTAACAGGTTCAAATACGTTTTTTGCTAAGGATTTCATAGCAACTATATGCTTATCACTTGGCAGATTTTTTATTCCTCTACGTGTTGCCGTATTACTATGCGTTGCTTCTTTGTAACTAATGTGTTTACTAATCTTAGTAATTGCCATGTTTCTTAATTTATTGCAGGTTAAACTTTAGGTATCTCAAAAAATGAGAAAGTTTTTTGTCATAAACACTTGTACCTCCTATTTTTTCTTAGGATGTACCAGTTTCATTTCATCAATCAAATGTGTTGCGCCAGCATATTTATCAATAATAAAAAGTACATAACGTAAATCCACCATAATGTTTCTGCAAATTTCAGGGTCGTAGTTCATATCACTCATGGTACCTTCCCATACCCTATCAAAGTTTAATCCTATTAAATTTCCATAAGCATCAATAGTTGGACTACCCGAATTTCCTCCTGTTGTATGATTGGTTCCTAAAAAACAAACTGGGACCTTACCATTAGTATCGGCATACTGTCCGTAATCTTTGTTATTATATAAATCCTGTAGTTTTTGCGGAACATCAAACTCATAATCTCCCGGAATATATTTCTCCATCACTCCCTCCAAATAACATACTGGATTATAATAAACTCCATCACGCGGTGAATACCCTTTTACTTGACCATAAGTAATTCTTAAAGTGCCATTTGCATCCGGGAAATAACGTGCTTGTGGCAACACATCCATTAAAGCATGCATATACTCTTTTTGCAATGCATCTATGTGCATCTTTTTATCTTGATAGCCAACATTAACCTCCTTATAATAATTGTTTATCATAGGTTTTGCATAAGCATAAGCCGCATCATTATTCAGTTTTTTAAGTACCTGCTTAGCATTCCCATTAAATAAAGACAAAGCACTTTTTAAATCTGTAAAAGCAGTTTTCTTGTAAATAGAGGCGTCTACATCTTTAGTATAATAAGGCATTACACTTTTAAAAACAGCTTTATCCACATTTACATCATAGTTCTTGTGCACTCCATTTAACTGCCCCTTTATCCATGCTATATGCTTTTCAAACTCTTCAGGATTTTCCTTTATCTTATTTTCAAGTTGGTAAGACCTATAAGTCATTTTCATCAACTCATTGGTTACCACAAACACTTCTAAAAAGTTTCTACGCTTAATGTTTATTTCAGCAAAATCTTTGTATAAAGTATTAAATTGAGGCAAAATATGGCCATACTTTTCTTCCAATCCTTTCTCTTTCATTGCCTTTGTAAATGTTGTTTCAAAGGCTTTTCTATTCTCAATCGCATTTGTTTTTTCTATCCCTAAATTCTCTCCTATCCACTTTTTCCATGCATTAGCAATTCTTGCCTGTTTTGATGCGTATTTAATTCTTACAGCATCATCAATCTTCATTTGAGCATCTATTACCTTTAAAGCTGCTTCACGAATAGTGATATTGCTAGGATTATATTCTTGAGTAATGTGCTCTATAGCAACAGCTGGCAAATACTCATCTGTTCTTCCAGGAAAACCAAAAACTAACGTAAAATCACCTTCTGACACACCATCTAATGAAACTGGTAAAAAATGCTTGGGTTGATAAGGCACGTTATCCTTACTATACTTTGCTGGTCTATTGTTTGCATCTGCATAGATTCTAAATACAGAAAAATCTCCGGTATGCCTTGGAAACATCCAATTATCTGTATCACTACCAAATTTACCTATACTTGTTGGTGGAGCTCCTACCAAACGAACATCCTCAAATCGATCGATAATAAATAAATAATATTGATTGCCTTTATAAAAAGCTTTTACTTTCGTTTTTTGCCACTCCTCTTTTTTTGCAGCCTCCTCAACTGATTTTATATTTTTAGATATCTCTATTTGCTTTTCTTCTTCAGTCATTGTCTCCTCAACATTATCCAAAACAGCACTGGTAACATCCTCAATACGAACAATAAAATCTACATAAAGATCTTCATTAGGCAATTCGTCATCTAAACTCATTGCCCAAAAGCCATTTTTTAGGTAATCTTTCTCTATTGATGAATGTGATTGTATTTGACCAAACCCACAGTGATGATTCGTTAAGATTAAACCCTTAGGCGAAATCATTTCACTAGTGCAACCGCCATTAAAATGTCCAATAGCATCTTTTAAACTAGAGTTATTAATATCATAAATATCTTTAGCTGAAAGCTGAGAACCTAAACTCTTCATTTCAGTTTCATTCATTCCCTCCAACAAAGAAGGTATCCACATACCACCTTGTTGAGCGTTAACCTGATTTACAATAAATAATAATACAACAGGTATTAGTCTTATTAACTTCAATACTCTCTTCATATCTCTATAATTCTAAATTTAATTCTTGTAAATATAACAAGAATGAATTTCTTTACCCTAATAGAATTATTAACAGTAATTGTTAAAACATAATAGCTCTAACAGTGATTTATAGTCAAAAAATAACATCAAAAACTGTATTTTGCATACTCTAAAATCCAACTTGTATAAATGAAAGTTTGTATTGCCGAAAAGCCCAGTGTAGCTAGAGAAATTGCTACTGTTTTAGGAGCCAACACAAAGCGTGATGGCTACTTTGAGGGGAATGGCTATGCTGTAACTTATACCTTTGGTCATTTATGCACCTTACTAGAACCTAGCGACTACAAACCTTATTGGAAAACTTGGCATATAGACAATTTACCGATGCTACCAGACAAGTTTAAAACCAAGGTTACCAAAGATGGAGGAATACAAAAGCAATTTAAAATTGTAAAGAGTTTATTTGATAAAGCTACCGTTGTTATTAATTGTGGGGATGCTGGGCAAGAAGGAGAATTGATACAGCGATGGGTAATTGACCAAGCTGGTTACAAAGGTAAAGTAGAACGTCTATGGATTTCTTCATTGACCACTGAAGCAATTAAAGAAGGTTTTGAAAAACTACAACCTGCTGAAAAGTATGACAACCTTTATTATGCAGGATTTTCTAGAGCGATTGGCGATTGGTTATTGGGTATGAATGCTACACGTTTATACACTTTAAAGTTTGGTGGTTACAAACAAGTATTGTCTATTGGGCGAGTTCAAACACCAACCTTAGCAATGGTAGTTAATCGTTTTAAAGAAATTGAAAACTTTAAGCCTACACCCTTTTGGGAGTTACAAACGCTTTACAGAGAAACTTTATTTAATTGTGAAGAGGGACGTTTTTTAAAACAAGAAGATGGACAAGCGTTAGCTAACAAAGTTAAAGCTGCTGAATTTGAAATTGTATCTACCACCAAGAAAGAAGGAAAAGAATATGCACCAAAGTTATTTGATCTAACAGGCTTACAGGTTTATTGCAATACCAAATTCGGCTATTCGGCTGATGATACGTTAAAAGTGGTTCAGAAATTATACGAACAAAAACTGGTAACCTACCCAAGAGTTGATACTACGTTTTTACCAAATGATGTTTACCCTAAAGTAAACGGAATACTTAAACAACTAACTAATTACAGCAATTTAACTGCTCCTTTAATTGATAAAAAGATTAGAAAATCTACCAAAGTATTTAACGATAAAAAAGTAACCGATCACCATGCTATTATACCTACAGGAATGCAAGGTTATTTGGCCGATTACGACCAAAAGGTTTACGATATAATTACTAAACGGTTTATCGCTGTTTTTTATGATGACTGTAAAGTGAGCAATACTGCTGTTATTGGAAAAGCTGATGATGTTAGCTTTAAAACTACTGGTAAAGAGATTTTAGAAAAAGGCTGGCGTATTGTTTTTGAAGACCCTGAATCCACAGAAAAAGAGAGTGATATATTACCCAACTTTGAGAAAGGCGAAAAAGGACCTCATGAGCCTTCTTTTTTAACTAAGGAAACAAAGCCTCCCAACATGTTTACAGAAGCAACACTTTTACGTGCTATGGAAACCGCAGGCAAACAAGTGGATGATGAAGAGTTAAGAGATTTGATGAAAGAAAATGGCATTGGAAGGCCTTCTACTCGTGCCAATATTATTGAGACTTTGTTTAAACGCAAGTACGTTGTTAGAGAGAAAAAGAAATTGGTACCCACCCAAACAGGTGTTCAGTTAATTGACACCATCAAAAACAAAATATTAACTTCTGCGGAGTTAACAGGTAGTTGGGAGAAGCATTTAAAAGAAATTGAGCAAGGAAGCTATAATGCTGGAATCTTTATCCATGAAATGAAAAAGATGGTGAACGACTTGGTTTATGAAGT